>JASFYS010000202.1:0-8622 GCA_045047095.1 Desulfuromusa sp.
GCGTAGTGGTTTTTCAAGGACGAAGGCATACATAGGGTATGTCGAGGTCTTGAAAAACCGCTGCAACGCCGTGGGGCGGACTTTTTGCGACGCCATCACATATATCGAATCATTTAAAAATAGATAATGAGTCCAGACAAGCTCCGGAATATCTCAACACACGACAGACGTACTGTCGAATGCCAGAAAAGCACCTAACGATATGGGATTAAGACTCTTTTGCTGATGCGTCGACCAATCGATGATTTAATTGCTGCAAATGAGACTCAATTAGTTTTTTTGCCATATGATTTTCTCCATTCAATATTGCGTGGAGGATATCGTCATGCTCTTCTGCACTTTTAAAGAAATAAATTGGGTGCTTAATTATGGTGTGGTGACTATAAATTATCACCCTATCAAGCAACATATCATAATATTTTAATAAAAAGCGATTCTCAGTAGCTTCGACGAGAGTCCTGTGAAAATTAAAATCAAGTTTAGAATACTCTAGCCGCTTTTTCCCCCAAAGTGAAGAGGTCGTTTCGAGTGATCTCATTTCAGAAATAACACTTGCCATATCGTCTCTGATTTTTCTTAGTTTCTTCGGAGGGATTGCGCCAATAGCCCTGTCTAAAAAAGCTGTTTCCAAGAGAATTCTAGCTTCGACGAGTTGTGTCAACTCTACCGAATCCATCTCCAAGACCCTAGCTCCTTTTCGTGGAATAATCTTGACAAGGCCTTCCCCCTGGAGGCGCATCAACGCCTCTCTTACAGGAGTACGACTGACTCCCGTGGCTTCCGTCAAAAAGTCCTCGGGCAAAAGTTCTCCTGGAGCAAAGTTACCCTCCAAGACAGCCCTCTTCAACTCTTTATAAACCCTTTTGCTTAGGGGACCCTTAACTGTAATTTTCCCGATATTTATTTTTTTTCTAGTTCCTCGCATATTCTAAAGCCCTACTTATCGATGTATTATTAGTGAGTCCTACCATATACGTATACAACTAAGCAACAAAACACACAAGTCGTGTTTAGACCTCAGGTATTAACCTGCAATCTCTGTCACTAATATTTTTAAATTCTTTGATTTTACAAGCATTTGGGACAGAGCGCCAAGCAGCACAATGCTAAAAACCGGAAGGATAACATTAAGAAAAACCAGAAACAATTCGGTCATAGATAACCTGACAAGGAACAGAGAGATGGCTATCGATCCACTGTGAATCAGCGAAACATACTGCCTTGTTTCCAGCTCTTCTGCCATAAAACAAAAAGGCTCCCGACAAATTAATGTCGGGAGCCGGTTTAATTCAACGGTCGGGGCACGGCGTGCCGGACCCTGACGATTTATTTATCTTCACCAAAATCCATGGCTGCCAGTTTTTTATACATATCATAACGGTCAGCAGTCACTTTATTCGCTTCACCCATCAGGGTTTTAGCAACTTCAGGATTGATCTTCTTGAGAACCCGATAGCGGTTCTGTTGCATCGCATAATCCTCGAAGGAAATGGTTGGATCCTTACTTTCGAGCTGCAATGGATTTTTACCTTCAGCGGTACGCCGTGGATCGTAACGGAACAACTGCCAGTGACCCGAAGCAACAGCCTGTTTACAGCCATCAACAGCACTTGCCATATTAATACCATGAGCGATGCAGTGGGTGTAAGCAATGATCAATGATGGACCATCGTAAGCATCAGCCTCAATAAATGCCTTAACCGCTTGAGCTGGATTCGCCAGAGAGACCTTGGCAACATAAATATTGCCGTAAGACATAGCAATCATTCCCAGATCTTTCTTCGGCTGCGTTTTACCCCCGGCAGCAAACAGGGCAACAGCTCCCAGTGGAGTCGCTTTGGATGCCTGTCCACCGGTATTAGAGTAAACTTCGGTATCGAGAACCAGAACATTAACATTCTCGCCGGAAGCCAGAACATGATCCAGACCGCCGTAGCCAATATCATAAGCCCAACCGTCGCCACCATGAATCCAGACCGATTTATTGACCAGATAGTGGATGTTGACCAGGATCGGCTTGGCCGTTTCATCGGAACATTTTTCGATAATCGTCTGCAGTTTCGCAACCCGAGCCCGCTGCTCTTCAATTGCTTCCTGGCTATCCTGAACGGCGTCAAGAATCTGCTGTTTCAACTCTGCTGTTCCCTTACAAGCGGAACAATCACAGGCGATATTTTTCGTCAACAACTCTCTGACGTAGGCGCTGGTTTTATCAACAGCAAGGCGCATCCCATAACCAAATTCAGCATTGTCCTCAAACAGCGAGTTACTCCATGCCGGGCCGAGGCCATCCTTACGCTTGGTCCAAGGAGTTGTCGGCAGATTCCCACCATAGATCGAAGAACAACCGGTGGCGTTGGCAACCAGCATCCGGTCACCAAACAGTTGGGAACAGAGTTTGACAAATGGAGTTTCGCCACAACCAGCGCAGGCACCGGAGAATTCAAACATTGGCGGTAACAGCTGACTCCCTTTGAGAGTTGCCCGGTTGAACAGTGCTGGATCGGTATCAGGCAGGTTGAGGAAAAACTCAAAGTTTTTCGTCTCAGCTGCACGCAACGGTGGCTGGGAAGCCATATTAATCGCCTTGCGCCCTTCCTCGGTTTTGCTCTTGGCCGGGCAGTTGTGCACGCAAGCACCACAACCGGTACAATCTTCAGTCGCAACCTGCAGGGTGTAAAGCTTACCTTCCATCCCTTTCCCTTTTGCAGCGGTCGACTTGAAGGTCTCTGGAGCGCCCTCCAGCTCTTTTTCATCATAGATCTTCATCCGGATCGTGCCATGTGGACAGACGAAGGAACAGATACCACATTGGATACAAACATCCTTATCCCAAACCGGAGTGGTCACCGCAATATTCCGTTTTTCAACCGCAGCCGTTCCTGTTGGGAAAGTTCCATCAGCCGGCATCGCAGAGAGAGGCAGCTGATGACCGAAACCATCAATAATCGGACCGATAGTTTTCTTGACCATGTCAGAGTAACCGTCCCAATGGCCGATTTTCATCTCAATGGTACTATCAGCCGTTGCCGGAACAGTCACTTCTTCAATACTTTTCAGCCCCTCATCAACCGCCTGCTTATTCATGGCGACAACTTTTTCACCCGCTTTACCATACGACTTGACGACTGCAGCTTTAATTTCAGTAACTGCCTGATCTTCGGGGATAATTCCAGAAATCTTGAAAAATGCCGTCTGCATGATCACGTTAATCCGGGGACCGAGGCCGATTTTCTCACCCAGGGAAATCCCATCAATCACGTAAAATTTCAGTTTTTTAGCAACGATATGCTGTTGAACCTGTTGCGGCAGGTGATCCCAAATTTCATCTTTATTGAAAGTGGAATTCAGCAGGAAGGTTGCCCCGTCCTTAGCACTGTCCAACATGTCATATTTGTCAAGAAAAGCAAAATTGTGGCAGGCAATAAAATCAGCTTTGGCAATCAGATAGGTTTTCTTGATCTCTTCCTTACCAAAACGCAAATGGGACGTCGTCATGCTCCCAGCTTTTTTTGAATCATAAACAAAGTAGGCCTGAATATTATTGTCAGTACACCCACCGATAATCTTGATCGAGTTTTTATTGGCGCCGACGGTACCATCCGAACCCAGACCGAAGAACATAGCGGCATAGCCATCAAAAGGAACTTCGAAATCAGGATCAAACTCGAGGCTTTCTTGTAGGACATCATCTTCAAAACCGATAATAAAATGGTTCTTTGGCTTGGCAGCAGTCAAGTTATCAAGAACACCTTTACACATCCCGGCATTAAATTCGAAAGATCCAAGTCCGTAACGTCCACCAACAATGATCGGATAACCTTCAAAGCTGGTCAGTCCATCAACCATACCTTCACCAATAGCAGTACGAACCACCTGGTAAAGAGGCTCACCAATGGAACCCGGTTCCTTGGTACGATCAAGAACGGCAATCTGCTTCACTGAAGCAGGAACCGCCTTACAGAACTGCTCAATCGGGAAGGGGAGGAACAGACGGATTTTGATCAGACCAACCTTTTCACCCTGGCTGACCAGATAGTTAACCGTCTCTTCCATTGCTTCACAACCGGAACCCATCATCACCACAATGCGCTCGGCATCAGGAGCACCAACGTAGTCCACCAAATTGTACTGACGGCCGACCAGCTTGGCGAATTTGTCCATCTCTGCCTGAACCTGTTCACCAAGATTGACATAGTAGGGGTTCACCGTCTCACGACCCTGGAAGAAAACATCGGGGTTCTGAGCAGAACCACGCAAAACCGGAGCATCTGGGGAAAGTGCTCGCTGCCGATGAGCCGTAACCAGATCTTCATCAATCATCTGGCGCATATCATCCTTAGTCAACTCTTCAATTTTTTGTACTTCTGATGAAGTCCTAAAACCGTCAAAGAAGTGGAGAAAAGGAACCCGCGACCCTAACGTAGAAGCCTGTGCAATCAAGGCAAAATCCATAACTTCCTGCGGACTGTTGGAACAGAGCATTGCCCAACCGGTCGAACGGCATGCCATAACATCAGATTGGTCACCAAAAATTGATAACGCCTGAGCGGCAATCGCCCGAGCCGAAACATGGAAAACTGTCGAGGTCAATTCCCCAGCAATTTTGAACATGTTAGGGATCATCAACAGCAGTCCCTGAGACGCAGTAAAGGTTGTGGTTAATGCCCCAGCCTGCAAAGAACCATGAACGGTACCAGCGGCACCACCTTCAGACTGCAACTCAACAACCTTGGGAACCGTTCCCCAAATATTCTTTTCACCAACAGCACTTTTGGCGTCAGAAATTTCACCCATAACTGATGATGGAGTGATAGGGTAAATGGCAATAACCTCGTTGGTCGCATGTGCTACATGCGCCGCAGCTGAATTACCATCAATATTAACCATCTTTCGAGACATACTTACCTCCTTGAACAGTGAATAAAGTGTGGGTTTAAAAAAAACGAACCATAATCTGTGTTTGTCAACCTACGAACAACCTCAATTGGCTTAAATCAGAATTCCCGCCGCCCGGCAACAGCCTGCTGTACGGTTCCGGCATCAACATATTCCAGATCACTTCCTGAAGGGATTCCATGAGCCAACCGGGTCACCTGAATTCCTTTTTCCTTACAAAGTCTTGCCAAATAAAGAGCCGTAGCTTCACCCTCAACAGTAAAGTTGGTAGCTAGAATAATCTCTTCAATCGGTTCCTGCTCTAGCCGTTGCAGCAATTGTGAAATTTTCAGATCATCTGGTCCGATCCCATCCAAGGGGGAAAGAGCCCCATGGAGGACATGGTAAAGACCGGAGTAAGAGTGACTACGTTCAATCGCCAGCAGATCCTGTGGTTCCTGTACGACACAGAGACGTTGGATTTCGCGCGCAGGGTTACTACAGATCTGACACAATTCTTGTTCGGCAATATGGTAACAACGCTGGCAGAAACGAACATTGCGTCTCATCTCCAATAAAGCCGCGGCCAAAGCTTCAACATCCTGCTCTGAAGTCCGCAACAGATGGAAAGCTAAACGGGCAGCGGTCTTTCTTCCTATCCCTGGAAGCTTACTTAATTCAGCCTCCAATCGAGCAAAAGATGGCAGTGAGTTTAGCATCAAATTTCTCCTAGATCCAATAGTTTAAGTCATTAGGGAAGGTAGTTTCAGGAAGACTTAAAACATATATTGCCGCTAAACAATCAATGGTCTAGTGGTCTGACCAAAAAGAACTCTACCACAGTTCAAAAAACAACTTCAACCTAAAACCTGAAGTTTTGAGGTATTTTTTAGTTAAACTAAAACGTGAGGGCTAAGTAAAAAATTCGTCCTACAAGGCGGAGTGGTTTTTACGACGCCAGCATTAAAACATGCCTGGAATATTCATCCCGCCAGTCACTTTACTCATTTCCTCCTGAATCATCTCCTGACTCTTTTTGATTGCCTCATTCACTGCAGCAAGAACCAGATCCTGGAGCATCTCCACATCCTCAGGATCAACAACATCTTTTTCAATCTTCAAATCAAGCAGCTGTTGCTTCCCATTGGCACGCGCAGTCACCATCCCACCACCTGCGGTGGCTTCAACTTCTTTATTCTCCACTTCCTGCTGCACCCGGGCAATTTTGGCCTGCATCTGCTGGGCCTGCTTCATGATATTTCCAAGTCCCTTTGCCATTGACTTACTCCTTATAGATTTATGATAACTGCAAACTGTTCAGCAAACAAAATGACATACGACAAACCACCTCACACCCGTTCGCCACTGCTCACTCAAGCCGCAAAGTCACCAAGAGAGTCAAAACAAAAAAAGAACTTTTGCTTATTGGCTCTCATCTTTCTTTGTGGCTTAGTGGCTTTGTGTGAGACAAAGGTTTTGAATCTGCTCTCTCGGCAAATCGCCCTGCCGTAAACAAACCACCTTGATTTAAACAAATCCTTTATCGATGGGTTTGACATCCTCAATTTTTCCACCAAATATATTCAGTGCTGATTTAACCAGCGGGTGCTCAACAGCATTTTCACGTAATTTCTTCTGCCGATCACTTTCCAGCTGGGTTCGTTCATCATGCAACGATAACGGAGCCTTATCACCGTTACCAACTTTTTCAACCTCAACCTTGATGTCCGTAGCAAAATATTCAGTGGCCAGAGTCTGAATTTTCTGGCGCATTTCACCATCAGCCAAACTGAAATATCGCCCCGGCATACCAATCCGTAAACGTGGCAATTCGAGAAGCAATAAACTTGATTGTTCCAGCAGTGAAGAAATTCTCGGTTTCCGATGATTTTTCACAAACTCAACCAGCCCGGCCCAACTTTTATCATCGCCACCGGTCGCCGGCAGGGCATCAGCCTTTTTTACTGGAGGCTCTTCTGGCGGGGGAACATCAATAACTTGTGGAGTAGAGACACGCTCCAGCGGTTTCCCTTGAGGCGTGGGAAGACCAGCGGCAAGCCGTTGCTCCAGCACCTCCAGACGCTTAATCAACGTAGCAACATCGATCCCAGGCGGCAAGCCAGCCAACTTTACCAAAACCATTTCCATGGTCAATCGGGGATAATTTGAAGCAGCCAAGTCAACTTCAGTGCGGATCAGAACAGCCAATAACCGCTGTAGATCTTCCAGTGAAGCGGGTTCTGCTAAACTACGAATTTCCTGCAGCTCAGTTTCACCGGCATCGATCAGGTCACCCGGTTGATCCACAACTTTGAGAACCACCAAGGCACGCACCAACTCAACCAGTTGTTGGCAGAACTGCCGAAACGAATGACCGTGTTCATCAACTTTTTGTACCAGAGCCAATAACTGGCCAGGATCCCGTTCCAGAACCGCTTTAATTGTCGCCAGGAGTAGAGCTCGGCTGACCAGTCCCAGGAGACTTTGCAACTCATCATCGTCAATCTGATCACCGCAAAACGCAATCACTTGATCCAGCGTTGACAGAGCATCGCGCATACTACCACCGCCACTACGTGCGATAATAGCCAGTCCAGAATCTTTGATCTGAATATTTTCTTGATCGACAATAGTACGCAAGCGTGCTTGTAGCGGAGCTAAACCAATCTTTTTAAAGTCAAAACGTTGGCAACGGGAAAGAATGGTAATTGGAATTTTGTGCGGCTCGGTTGTCGCAAAAATAAACTTGGCGTGAGCGGGAGGTTCTTCAAGGGTTTTCAATAAGGCATTAAAAGCATTAAGTGAGAGCATATGAACTTCATCAATGATGAAGATCTTATAGCGCGACTGGGAGGGGAGATAGCGGATGTTTTCGCGCAGTTCGCGGATATCATCCACGCCGGTATTAGAAGCACCATCAATTTCCAGAACATCAATGCCCTGACTCTTGGTAATTTCAACACAAGAAGGACAAACACCACAGGGTTGCGTCGTTGGACCTTCTTTACAGTTGAGAGCCTTGGCAAAAATTCTAGCCGCTGAGGTTTTACCCACCCCCCGCGCTCCTGTAAACAGGAACGCATGATGAACCCGGCCAGCAGTAATAGCATTTTTCAATGTCTGGCTGACATGATCCTGACCAACCAGATCCTCAAATAATTGCGGGCGCCATTTACGAGCCAGAACCTGATAGGACATGATTTCTCTCCACCGCTGCCAGAATCAGCTTGTCACCAAATAAAAGAATTGAAACCTACAAAAACCACATAGATGGCTAAGCAAAAATTTCGTCCTCCAAGGCATAGTGGTTTTACAGGGTGAAGGCATACATGCTGTATGTCGAAGTCCTGTAAAACAACGACAACGCAGTAGGACGGACTTTTTGCAACGCCATTAAAATTGCCGGCACAAGTGACAGCCAGGCACCCCCGCGGCACACGTCCAAAACCGTTACCGCTGCTCCCTTCCGGGCCTGACGGAGTTCGCGGTCGTCCGTTGCGCGGGACCTGGCTGTCACTTCTACCGGCAACGATGACCGGAATCATATTTATTTTGTTCCGGGAACGTAACGAATACATGCCCGAGTGGCGCTAGTTTAAGCAACAACTGTAGTAAGCTCGGGACTGTCCCCAGGTTCATTGGGGGCTGTCCCGAGATGTTTACGGGTTATGAAACTGTGATGGTTCGCACCGCAAAAGCCTGGGA
Organism: Desulfuromusa sp.; assembly: GCA_045047095.1. Classification (GTDB taxonomy): domain Bacteria; phylum Desulfobacterota; class Desulfuromonadia; order Desulfuromonadales; family Geopsychrobacteraceae; genus Desulfuromusa. Next base: position 8,584 of record JASFYS010000202.1, read on the forward strand.
CAGCCCCCATACGGGAACAGTCCCTGTTTTGCTGCAGGT
>JASFYS010000203.1:0-13093 GCA_045047095.1 Desulfuromusa sp.
ATTTTATTTTGAACAGGAATAAATTTCTATTTTTTTTCTTAATGTCAGCCGGTTAATACCCAAGAGTTTAGCTGCCTGAACTTGATTCCCCTGAGAACGAAACAGGGCTTTTTTTATCAGGGCGCACTCAACCTTGGCAACAACCTGTTGGAATGGCGCATCTTCACCATTCTGGAACGAGTCATCAATGAGGGCATCAATCGATCGAAGGGGCTGTTGTGCAACAGAAGTAGAGATTTCTAACTGACAATCATCAACCGTGACAGTTGATGAGCGGGCCAGAACAATTGCCCGCCGCAGCACATTCTGTAATTCACGAACATTGCCGGGCCAGTTGTAATTTACCAGTTTATCAATGGCCTCGGAAGTGATAGCTCCCACTGGGAGATCAATCTCTTGTCCATAACGGGAGATAAAATAATTGATTAACAGGGGGATATCTTCCTGCCTATCCCGCAGGGGAGGAATATGAATGGGGAAGACTTTGAGTCGGTGATACAGGTCCCGACGAAATCCCCCATCATCCACCATTTTTTTCAGGTCACAATTTGTCGCCGCGATAATCCTTGCGTTGGAATATAATGTTTTGTTCCCACCCAACCGCTCAAACGAGCCATCTTGCAAAACCCGTAGAACCTTGGCCTGCATAAGGGTTGGCAACTCGCCGATTTCATCCAGAAATATCGTCCCATCCTGGCACTGTTCAAACCGGCCAACCCGTTGCTTGGTGGCTCCGGTGAAAGCACCAGACTCATAACCGAACAGTTCGCTTTCAATCAAGCTATCAGGTAAAGAGGCACAGTTTACAACCATAAACGGCCCGGTCGATCGTTGACTATGTTGAACGATAGCCCGTGCCACTAATTCTTTCCCTGTTCCTGTTTCACCAAGAACCAGTGCGGGGAGCTCGGTCGGGGCAACTTGTCCTACCAGTTTACTCACCGCAATTATTGATCGGCTGCTGCCAACAATATGATCTACTTTGGGTGAGGATAAAGGTTGGTCACCAGAGGAACCCTGCACCCGCCCTTTCAGACGCGATAAATGGCAGGACTTTTGCAGTATCTGGCGAATTTCGGCGTTATCAAAGGGCTTGATAACGTAATCAAATGCCCCCTCTTTCATTGCCTGCATGGCCGTTTCTGTGTCGGTATAGGCGGTCATCAAAACAACCTGCATATCCAGAGCTTTCTGCTTGATAATACTCAGTGCAGTCAGGCCGTCCATCACCGGCATGCGGATATCCATTAAAATAACATCGGGCAAAACCGTTTCTAAAACTGCAAGAGCTTCTTCGCCATTTTCAGCTTCAAAAATTTCATATTCTTCCTCGAAGGTCCGCCTGAATGCGTAGCGAACCGTTTTTTCATCATCGACAATCAGGACTTTATCCATTTGGCAAACTCACGACGACTTTGGTTCCCTGTTGTGGTGCAGAAAAAAACTCAACTTCTCCATTTAAACTCTCGACAACATTCCAAACAACCGCGAGCCCCAAACCAGTGCCATTTTGTTTTGTTGTGAAAAATGGGTCGAAAACCTTCTTCATCTGTGCATCGGTCATGCCAACACCAGTATCACTGATTTCTATTCTAACATATTTGTCATCTTTGTTGACGGACAGCGTCAACAGCCCACCATCAGGCATTGCCTGAAGTGCATTTAAGATGAGGTTGATGACAACCTGCCTCAAACCATCGGCACTGACCGCATGTTCCAGGGGATTAGCATCAACATTGATCACCAATTCAATCCCGGCTTTTTCGATTTTTTGTTCTGTCAGCGCAGTAACGTCTTTGACCAGCTTGTTAATATCGACAGTTTCGATACGAGGAGCAGTCATCCGGGCATAACCAAGAAACTGGCTGACTATTTTATCGATCCTTTCTAACTCATCATTAACAATAATGAGATCCGCCCCCTCCAATGGTTCATTTTGCTCATAAGCCCTCTGGATAAGCATTTTTATCGGGGTCAAGGGATTCTTGATTTCATGTGCCAGCCCCGCCGAGAACTCTCCCAAAACATATAATTTTTCTTTACGAACAAGTACCTCCTGGGCGGTTTTTATCGCCGCCATTGAGTCTTTCAGCTTTTTCGACATGGCATTGAAAGATAGCGTAAGTTCGCGAATTTCACCAACTCCAAGGACCTCAATATCTTCACCAAGGGTTTCTTCTTCGAGATTTAGTACGGCACGATTTAAAATCAGGATCGGCTTTAGAATTCGTCGAGCCATCCATAGTCCTGCCAATATCCCTGAAAAAACAATGAATCCGGTCAACTTCAATATTTTATTTTCAACATCATCAATCGTTGCAAGAAGATGCACTGGAGTGATGCCGAGCCTGAGATAGCCGATAAGCCCCAAGCTTTGCGTTGTCACCGGATAGATTAAATCAAAAGCCCGGCCTGCACTGATTGCTGTAGGAAGATTAATAAAACTGGCTTTTTTCTGATAAGCCGATAAGTCAACCGAGAGCTTTGCTATGCTTAGGCCCTGCGCGGAATCCAGAAGAAACTTTCCCTGTGGGTCATACACTTCTGCATAAACGATTATGCTATCTGCCGATTTGATATATGATTCAAAAAGGGAGTAAATTGTGTAGCGTTCCTCATATAGTAGCGGTTCTATCATTTGCCGGGACATTATTTCACCAAGCTGTAACGCTCTGACTCGAAGGTGATTTTCTAAAGTTTGTTGCTCCTCTTTCACAATGACACTGGCAACGGTTAATGCTGTTGCCATGACCACCACAGCGATTGAGGTCGACAACCGGAATGCGATACTATTAGGCCAGTTTGAAAATTTAACGTTCATCCACTGCAACAAAATTGCTCCAATACTTACAAGGCGTCTTTTACTCTGTCACCTGTTTCATCAACAGCAATGCAGAATGATACATCGCCGGGTCAGTGATCGTAAAACCATTAAAATCAAGAGCCTTCAGGACCCGTTTTCCCTCGGGGTCAGATTCCATTCCCAGTAAAATTTTTAACACTGCCAGTTTTTCCTCCTTAGACATCGCAGAAGAGACGACAATTGGCGGCATCCCAAAATACTCAGAAGTCTCTATAACCTTCACTTTATGAGCAACGGACTGGGGATTTTTCATCAATGCTTTATAGATCAGGCTATCAACTGCCGCTGCATCAGCAACGCCATTTGCAACGGCAGCAATAGATTTGTCGTGACTGGCCGTGTAAAAAGTTTTCTTGAAAAAGTTGGTCGTTTTCTCTCCCATAGCATTTATTTTTGCGGTTGGATAAATACATCCGGTCAGTGACAATGGATCAGTAAAAGCGAAAACACTCCCACGTAAGTCGGATATTTTTGCTGCAGAGTGCCCCTTGGCAACAATAATATATGATTGATAAGTTGTTACACCGCCGACGATAGGTGTTGCAAGGACTTCCAAACCAAAAGTGCGCCGGCCCTCAAGAAAACCTCCTGTACAGATGAAGGCCATGGAAACTTCATCAGTTCTCAACAGCTGATTTATTTCTTCATAAGTCCTGCGCTGCTTCATCAAAACCGGTCTGCCCAGTTTTTCGGCAAGATAGTCCCTGAACTCAGTAAAATGTATAAATGTTTTTGCGGCAGATGTCATAGCTGACACGGCAAAGGAAAATGGTTTTTGTACCTCTTCTGCCGCCTCTGATGTTGATACCGCTGAAACAATAAGCATTTGCCCAAAGAGGAAAAGAATAATGATGCGTAAAAACTCACCTGATCTTTTATTAAACATTCTTCAATCCACCTTCATTTAGCTTGTCCGACAGAAAAACAATACCTGACAATAGAAGAAACAGCGGCCGCTACTGCCAAGCCACCTTCCACTATCAATGGAGGCCAAGATGACCTGAGCCTTTTTCAATATGCCTCATCAACAGTATATCGTCTATATGAAAGTAGGAAAAAAGTTTCCCATGATATTTGCAGTTGGTAGGATGTGGCAAGGAACACACGGCTTATTAAGGTAGCAGCAACTATTCTAATATCTGTCGGTCTGGCCGACCAAGGACTGTCTGTTGCTTAAGAACGCTCAGCAATTACAAAAGGAAAAATCGGACGACTGAGAAAGAGGCTAAATTTCAGATGTAAGCATTAAAGAGGGAAGCATTGTTGATGGGCTAATCTTGCCCTCGCAAAAGTCATATCCTGATTTTTGGAAAGCACATTATCTTCTCAGAATTCCTAATTATGCAGTTCAGTAAACCACCGGCTCTGCCGGTGTGACTAAAAAAGGCTATGCCGTTCCAGCGGATTATATGACATTTCCACCAGAGGAAAGCCCCGAAGGGATACCCCAGGAGGAAATGTCATGCGAGAGTGGCAAAGTTTATCCCATGTTAAATGGGAATGTAAGTATCATGTAGTCATCGTACCAAAGTATCGTCGAAAAGTTATCTTTGGTCGTACCCGTCGGCAAATAGGGAAGATCATACGTCAATTATGCCGTCAAAAAGGGGTTGAACTGGTTGAAGGCAATGCAACAAGAGATCACATTCACTTGGTGTTAAGCGTTCCACCAAAATACAGCATTGCTATGGTGATCGGATATCTGAAAGGGAAATCAGCCATCCAGATACATCGCCAGCAAGAAGGAGTAAAGCGAGGCTTTACGGGAAAACACTTTTGGTCACGAGGCTACTGTGTCAGCACAGTTGGTCTGGATGAAAAAATGATTCGAGAGTACGTGAAGCATCAGAATGAAATGGATAAGCAAGAAGAACTGGACTACTAACCTAAGCCCCTTTTAGGGGCTTTCCTCAAGCCACCTGCTATGCAGGTGGTCAGTGACTTACTACTTTTGCAAATGAGTAAGAATGCTCAGAATATTGTTCCCAAAAGTAAATTCTTGATTTTTGATAAGCGGAATCTGTGCAATTAATCCTTAGATAATACCAGCACAACATACAAGACAGCCCAACCATTTGTAATTAGGTTGAGCCATTTTTGTATAATGGGTAGTGACTTGCCGGACACCCGCCCCAGCCGAATCAAGTAGAAAAAAGTCAGAAAATAAGTCTGTCCCATTTTCCCCAAAAGAGCCACACGGATTGACCGCGGGCTCTTTATGGTAAGTAAGGTTGTAGAAACTTTGACTACATTTTCTGAACATGAGAGGCCTGAGGCCCTTTTTGTCCCTGGGTGACATCAAAACTCACACGTTCACCCTCGGCAAGAGACTTAAATCCCTCACCCTGGATTTCAGAATGATGAACGAACACATCAGATCCGTTCTCCTGCTCGATAAAACCAAAACCCTTTGCGTCGTTAAACCACTTAACCGTCCCTTGTGCCATTTTCATTGCTCCTTTCCTCCCCTTTTAGGAAGGCTTTTTTGTTGTGCAAGTCCCCAAGTACGGCCCAAAACTTACATAGCCCCACGAAGTCTGTGTGGATTGTTTCTCGCTGATGACCTACCAAAATAGCTCACAACTGAAATTTTACACAGAACTTGCTTCAGATGTGATTCAGTATGGCAGATGAACCCAGGAAAGCAAGATACCTGCAGCATATCCTTGTTTTGTCTTACGGCGGGGAGGGGAAGAAAAAACTGAAATCATATTTTTCACCAATTGCTTGAAAAAAAGGATAAAAGAGATAACCTGATAGAGAGGGTTTCCGAAGGGGTTTTTCTTTTCAAAAAAGGCCAATATGCTTATTTTCCGGTGCTCTGACGAGCTGAAAGCGGGCGGTTTGTCGGATGCTGATTATCCCGCTTTTTAGCAGAGGAGGACAGCTATGAAACTGGCAAAATGGGATCCTTTTCGAGAAATGGAAGGAAGGTTGGATCCTTACTCTAAGTCGCTGGACTGGCCATTCCGCGGTGGGCGAAATTTAGACATGACAGATGTAGATTGGGCACCTCGGGCCGACATCAGTGAAACCGATGATGAGTTCTGCATTACAGCTGAGGTGCCAGGGATTAAACGCGAGGATGTTAAAATTGATATTGACGATCATGTTCTGAGTATTCGTGGGGAAAATAAGCAGGAAAAAGAAGAAAAAGGGAAAAAGTTTCATCGTATCGAGCGTTATTATGGCAGTTTCAATCGCAGTTTTTCGCTGCCGCAAAACGTGAATGAGGACAATATAGAGGCAGTTTTTAAAGATGGTGTATTGACCTTGACGATTCCAAAAACTGAGGTCAAAAAACCGAAAGCCATCGAAATCAAGGCGAAATAAAGATCAGGTAAACGCAGAGGGTTGGAAAAAATTGAGAAAGAGATAGGCAGGAGCCAGCTCCTGCCTATCTCTTTGTTCTTATTGACGCTGTTGGTTATGCAACGAGAAATTCTGCCATGTTCCTCAGAGCCCTTTATCTTCTTCGTAAGTGGAACTGAATGAGTAGGATGCGACCCTCTTGCCCTGCTGGTCGAACCGCACCACCAGATCACGGGTCTGGTCCGGGCCAAAGGTGGCATAGCGATAGTGGCCGTAGGTCCAGGTCTTTTGTCCATCCTCAATCCCAATCCGCCAAGGTTGCCCAAACATTTGCTGGATCTCTTCCAGGGTCGTCTCTCCTATTTTGATCATCGCTACTGGCCCGACAGGAAATTCTCTGCCAACCGTTGCACAGCTGACCAGGGACAGGAGTATGGTGCCGATCAGCATGATTCCGATAAATTTCATGGTTATCATGTTTTGCATATGAGTTAACCTCTCCTTTCAACCAATTAAATCAAATCACAGCAAATTCAACTTGCGCAGCACATTAGTCAAAAATTGGAATGTTCCATAGATAATAGCTAAGCATGACACTTTTTATGATCTATTTGCACTGCGCGATGCTTGCCCGTCTCTACGAATGAAGCATCCCTTGTCTCTTTGAATGCAATTCATCCTTTTCTAGCAACAGCTTAATGGCATCCATAAGTTTAGCTGATTTAAAAGGTTTGGTGATATATTGATCAGAACCAACCTGTTTCCCATGGGAAATATCTTTAGAAGTATTCCTTGCAGACAAGAATATGATAGGGATATGTCGAGTTTCAGGGTTCATCTTGATCCGCCTACAGACTTCAAAACCATCCAACTCTGGAAGCATGATGTCTAATATGATGAGATCTGGATGGTCTGCTGAAATGTTGTTTAGTGCAGCGACTCCGGTCATAGCTCCATAAACTAAATAGCCTTTGGTTGACAGGAGAATACTTTCGAGCTTCAGCACACTTTCATCATCTTCGACTATGAGAATTTTTTTCGGCATCAGCATCAACTCCACATGACAGCAGTATTTAGAAGAGCTGGTTCTCTGGTGATACATCTCCTCTATCAAGTCGGTTGAGAGAGATCACAACCTACGCAAAACGAACAAAATTGCTATTTTAAACAAGGTAGCAGCAATTAATCCCAGCAGTCGTATGCAAATATTTCATGCTCCCGGCGGCTATTATTTGTATACAAGGCCTTCTGACCGCGCATTTTATCGCGCCCGATGACAGTCCACCCATCAGACCGTTCAAAAAATATGATCTGCTGGGTTACCAGCAAATACTGTAACTCATCTTTACTAACAGCAAGTTCCTTTCCACCTTTAAGAACAACTGGAATATTCATGAGTTAACCTCCCATCAACAGAAGTTTTATCGCTCAAAATGAAACCCAGACAACGTATCACTTCGACCTTCAACGTGTAGAAAAAACTCTCGGAGCAGGCATTATCGTAGCAGTTGCCCTTAGTGCTCATACTGCAAATCAGTTTGTGCTGCAAAAGCATGCTAGTGGGACATCAGTACCGGCACCGTCATTGATTCCAGTATTGTTCGAGTCGCCCCACCAAACACCCATTCCCTCAACCGGGAACGGCCGTAACCGCCCATAACGAGGAGGTCTAAACCAAGATCAGCAGCGCAAGACAGGATTGCATTACCTGCATCAATATCGCTGACATGATCTTTCGATACATCAACATGCACGCCATGACGTGCAAGATAAAGAACAATTTCATCAACTGGGATGTGACCCTGAGCGTCATGCTTAGAGGAAAGTGCTATTAGATTCACGCTATCCGCTCGCTTTAGTAGCGGGAGCGCATCAGTGATGGCTCGCGTTGCCTCGCGACTCGCATTCCAAGCAACTAAAATGCGACTTCCTATGTTGATGAAACTGCCTGCATAGGGGAGAATTAATACTGGCCGGCCGGCAGCAAGCACTAACTGCGCGGTGAAATCCTTAGTTACATTTAATTTATCGGAAGAATCTGATTGGCCGACTATGACCAAGTCAGCGTATCGAGCCTGTTTTGCTACAGCATCGACTGGGAAGTTGATAGTGGAATGCCATTCAGTATTTTTGAAGCCCATACTCGATGCCTGATTACTGTAGACTGCTTTGGTCCTAGTCATTTCTTCTGCAGCGAACTTCCTCTGGGCTTCGCCGATCTCCTGACCAGCTTGCATCAAATATGCGGGGATGACAAATGGCTCCTGTGTGTAGAGTGCGACCAGATGGGCCTCATGTTGCATTGCCATGCGGATGGCAACTTCGATACACACGGCAGTACGTTTACCGCAGTCAGCATGAACGAGAATCGTTTTATAATTCATAGGATTCCTTCCGCTTGCCTTAACAATAATCTCTATGATTAAATTGTATCAGAATGTATGGGGAAATCAACGCATCGCAGCTGTGATTCAAAATAATCTATGTAAGCTGGCGAATTGTCAATTCAAGATACCCTGAAATTTCGAGAAAGGCACAGGGGGCAGGGGATATTCTATATATTTGGATATTTCCTGCATTTTCATAACTTAGCAATAATGGAACATCTTCCGATTTTACCGTTGCAAAATAGATTTCCTGACTTTTGACAGGGGATCTGACTATATTTTCCCCTTCAAATATCCTGTCATTTTTAAATAAAAGCCCAAGATCAGTTTCGATCTAAGGCTAAATGTCACATGTTACTAGTTTTGAACAATATCCTGCTCGACTCGAAAACCGCTTTCAAAAGTGAAATCGTGATTTTTGAAAACCTATTATTTGATTTGTATCCCTGAATTGCTTGTTTTTTCGTGTTGCAATTCTGTCGTAAGTCACTTCCTGTAAGAGGCAAAAAAATGAGGGACAGGAGGGTCTTGGGTGTCATCATAAGCCTCAAAGCTCTCTTCGCTTAGGCCACATCGTATAAAGCCACCTATCTCCTCTTTATCAAGAGGCAGGGGGATATCGTCTTCTTGTTCTCCCGTGAGACGACTTCTACATGAGACAAGAAGATATCCCTGCGGTGTCAGTAGTGAGACCATAGCATCTCGTGCTTGTATTCTGTACTTACCGGGTAAAACTTGAATTGTGTTGCACTCATATACCAGTTTATAATTTTCTGCCCACTGTGATGGGTAATCAAAAAGATCTGCAACGAGGTAGTTGACTCTAGTCTCTGGATAACGGTTTTTACAAAGCCGTATCGCTTCAAGTGAAATATCAAAAGCTGTCACCTCATATCCTGTTTCGCTCAAGGTTTCAGCATCATCACCAACCCCACATCCGATAACAATGGCCTTGCGGCCTGTATGCTTAAAAGCACAGTTTTTCAACCAGTTTAAAAGATAAGGGTTGGATTCAAGGTCTGCCCAGAAAACAGCTCGATGATCTCCCTCTGCATCGGTGTAGATACTATCAAACCAACCAGTAGGCTCGTCCCTCTCCTGGTAAGACCTGACCATTTTTTCGTATGCAATAGGATCAAACTCTTTCATGCCCTTTTACCTCTTACCGCTGATGTAATCGGTCATACAAATACATAGTGAAAAGGGGAGTCGGAAAAATAGTTACTGAGTTTTTCTAACTGCCAATAAAGAAACCGGCCTTCCCGGAAACAACCAATTTTTTAGATCTACTCCGGTAACTCTTCTCCTGAGCCACCAGCGTCAGCCGGTAGATCCTTGAATTTTGGTAAGCCATCCTTCATGGGATGCACGGTCTCCTGATAGTGCACGTGGAAGGCTGGGTTAAAGGTGAAGTCCCCTATAATAACCGCAGGAACATCGATCAACTCCATCGTTGGGTGCTCGATGACAACATGGCTGCCACAGGTTTTGCACCACTTACGGTTACTCGGACCCGTTTCATTCTTGGTCGCAGCTATTTTGTCAAATCCGGCCAAGTTCCCTGATCCTTTGGTGATTTTGAAACTCTCTGGTTTCCACAGAGTAAAGGCATTGACCTGCCCTGCTGACCAATGTCGACAGGAGTCACAATGGCAGTATCCCATCGCTTCCGGCTGACCATTTAAGCTGAATTCAACCTCGCCACAAAAACAACTCCCGGTATGATTTAGTGTCTGATTCATATTGGTGCTCCTTATCCATGGGTGGGGTTTACAGTCTCTATTTTCTCTCTTGATATTCTATTTTTCAAACTTCACTGATGTTTGAGGTCGATTATTCACATGTAGTTGGAAAATGTCCGGTCGGGAATAATGTCCGGCAACGTCGAATACCCTGCGTGCAATGGCAACTTTCCCCAGATCAATTTCAGCATACAGGATACCCGATTCCTTGCGCAGCGGACCCGCGACAATTTCACCACCAGGGGCAACGACCACGGAATCACCTGGATTCACCCATTCTTCTGGGTCGGGGTACAACCGTTCTTTATCGGGAAAATCAGCGGGAAAATCACTGCCCTGCATCAGATTGCCACAACCCACGACCCAGCAGCGCCCTTCGCGGGCGATGTGTTGCAGGCTTCCAAGCCAGCCGTCGCCACTGTCATAGGTTGGCGCGATAAGGACCTCTACGCCTTGTGAATACAGAGCATACCGCGCTAACGGCATGTAGTTTTCCCAGCACAGCAATGTTCCGATTCGACCTACTGGAGTTTCAACGACCTTTAGTCCCGCAGCATCACCGAACCCCCACACCATCCGTTCAGGGTTCGTTGGCATCAACTTGCGATGCCTATTCAACAAGCTACCGTCCGAACCGATCATGATCACGGTGTTGTAGAGGGTCGAGCGACTGAGTTGGCTGTCGCGCTCTTCAATACCACAAACAATCGTCACCGCATGTTCCCGAGCTGCTTCGTACAGCGGAAGCAGATCATCCGACTCCATATTTACGGCATTGTCGAATAAGCGCTTGTACAGCTCTTCTGACAAAGTCCAATCTCCCCCTGGCTTAAGACGCCAAACCCAGGTGGGATAACCAGGGATAAACGCTTCGGTGAATACCACGAGGTCTGAATTATTTTCCGCGGCCTCTTTGACCGAATCAACGGCCAGCGCAACTGATTTTTGCTTATCGAGGAAAACAGGCGATCTTTGCACAATGGCTACCTTGGTCATGCCCACGGTCCTTCCTCCTTATCCGCTAACTTTTTCCAGTATGTGTTCAATAACCAGACTATGTTCATGCTGTGGGCTAAACAGGATCATCTCGGTATCTTGGTCAGCCTTAACGGTGTGCCCCGGTGGCCAGTAAAACAAGTCACTCTCGACGACTCTTTCTTCACTTCCATCGGTGAAACTCACGGTCAATTTTCCTTCAAGAATATAGCCCCAATGGGGGCACTGACAAAGATCACCTTCCAATCCTTTAAGCAGCTCAGTTAGATCTGTGCCCTCTGCAAGTGAAAAATACTCACCACTAATTTTACCGTAGCCTGTCGCATCACCAAAATCCATGAACTGACGGGCAGTGGCACCTGGCACATCAATTCTGACCGGAACATCATTTTTAGCTATTCGCATGTTTTTTGCTCCTCTGAGAAAGTTATTTTTCCTCCGAGATAAGGTCGATACTCACATGCTGTTATACGTGGGAGAAGCAACAAAAAAACCGAGCATCCCGGAGAAATTTAATCCTTCGGCAGCTCGGCTGTCTTGGTTGTATTGGAGCAAAGACCCGTGGCTTTCCGTCCCTGTTTTTCAACAGGTTTGGCTTTTTCTTGGATCACAAAAAGCAACTATATCACAAATTGATGACCATTTTGATTATATATGAGAAATTATCTAATTAGTTGACTCAATATGATTGGAATGATCGTTTTTGATTAAGAAATAAAACCCTCAAAGATGCCGTAAAGCAGGGTTCTTGATATCAAAACTTAGGAGTTGTGACAGGATCCAAGCATAGCCAGCAATCCGTTTCAACCTGTCGGTCAAATCTCCTGTCAAAATGAGTTTGCATATATCCTTGGGAATTTAGCGAAAACGAATCATTGATATTTACCAAGTCAGATAATGTCTGTCAGATCCAATCAGCATATGCAAGTTGAATCTTCATTTTCACTTCATCAAATCTGCTGTTGCTCTGAGTACTATTATGGTGCTGGAGTTGATTTGCTACTGATGTTTTTACGTAAAAAACCAAAGACTTCGTCCATCGATTGCTGCTAGCCCTAGGCAGATAAGCCCCATACCTGCGAAATCTTTTAACGCGAGATGCTCTTCAAGAAAAAACGCACCGAGTAAGATTGCACTGATCGGAATTAGAAATGTGACCAGTAATAAGTTTGTTGCACCTGCTGTTGCCAGAATGCGAAAATAAAGAATATAGGCGAGTGCGGTTGAAAACAGTGCCAGTCAGAACATCGCTGCCCAGGTTTCCAAGCCGGGTATGGCAAGAGTCCAGGGTTGATCAACGATGACAGCCAGAGGTACCAACAGGAGGGTTGATGCTGTCACTTGTCCCGTTGCTGTCACCATCGGTGCAACCCCATAACTTTTGAAACGTCGACCGTAAACCCCGGCAAAAGTATAAGAAAGTGCTGCACCAAGTACGGCGAATTGAGCCAAAGTATTGTTGCCCAGAGTACTTAAGCTGTCCAGACCGATGATTGCGGCGACACCGGCAAAACCGACAATGATGCCGACCAGCCGTCCGCCAGTAATTTTTTCGTCTTTGGTGAACTTGTGTGCAACGATGACAGTAAAAAGAGGTGTCGTTGCATTAAATATTGATGCAAGCCCACTGGCAATATGGGTTTGTCCCCAGACAATCAGGCAGAAGGGGATTATGTTGTTGAGTAAACCCATGCCAAAGAACGCACCCCACAGCCGGCGGTCCGTCGGCATACGTAAACCACTTGCTCGAACAACCAGATTTAGCACTATTGCAGCCAAACCGACGCGCAGAG
>JASFYS010000204.1:0-7308 GCA_045047095.1 Desulfuromusa sp.
ATCGGCTTGTCCTACTGGGCTCAATATGCCCGCCTTATCCGCGGACAGATCCTTTCATTAAAGAGTGCCACCTATATTGAGGCGACCAGAGCTCTGGGAGCCAGTAATTTTGTGATCTTGTTTAAACACCTGATTCCCAACAGTCTCTCCCCTGTTATCGTCGCAGCGACCATCGGTATTGGCAACGCCATCGTACTGGAAGCAACCCTGGGATTTCTGGGGATGGGCGCTCAACCGCCCACACCAAGCTGGGGTGCGATGATGAGTAATGGTACCGCCTATCTCTTTATCTCCCCCTGGGTCATTATTTTCCCCGGTCTGGCCATGATGATCACGGTTCTGGGATTCAATTTATTCGGAGATGCCTTGATCGACATAATGGACGTCAAAAACAAGGAGTCAATCTGATGGCCTTCTTGGAAGTAAAAGATCTGGAGGTAGAGTTCCAGGTCGATAAAAAACCGGTCATACCTCTCAAAGGGATCTCTTTTGAAATGAACGAAGGGGAGATCCTCGGCATCGTAGGAGAAACCGGTTCAGGAAAATCCCTGACAGCTCACGCAATTATGGGGCTGTCTGCGATGTCCGGTGGAAAGAATCGAGGCAGTGTTAAGTTTGCCGACCAAAGTTTGCTCGAACTTTCTGCAACGGCCATGCAGTCGATTCGTGGTTCGCAGATCGCGTTTATTCCCCAGAATCCCATGACCTCTCTGGATCCGGTCTATCGTGTGGGAGACCAGATTATGGAAGGGTTGTTAAATCATACGGATTTAAGTAAGTCGAAAGCCAAACAACAAGTTCTCGATATCATGGGAAAGCTGAATATCCCTAAGCCGGAGCATGTTTTTCAGCAGTATCCTCATGAACTGTCCGGCGGATTAAAACAGCGAATCGTGATCGCAATGGGGTTATGTGCCAAACCACGATTGTTAATTGCCGATGAGCCAACCACGGCTCTGGACGTAACGGTACAGGCCCAAATTGTCCGCTTGTTCAAGGAAATCACGGTGTCGAGTGGAATCGGCTTGATCCTTATTACTCATGACCTGGGCGTCATCGCCCAGATTTGCGACAAGGTTGCAGTGATGTACGCTGGCAACCTGGTAGAACTCGCCAGCATCGAATCCTTATTCGCTACCCCCCGTCACCCCTATACTCAGGCACTGTTGAGCTGTATCCCCTCGATCGGGATGGAAAGGGGCAGCTTGTCGGCTATTGACGGCAATGTCCCGAGTGCGACTGATTGTCCGGATGGATGCCCTTTTCACCCTCGTTGTCCGCATTCATATCCAACCTGTGAATCTACTATGCCTAAATTGATTCAAATCGAGGGCGGAGCCAAAGTCGCCTGCCATCTGTACCCGGAAAAGCAGGAATAAATGATGGAAAACTTGGTAGAAATTAGCAACCTTTCGGTCTCCTTCGATGTCAGAGCCGGTCTGCTGCTGCGAAAGATCGGGACAATCAAGGCCGTTAACGAGGCTTCCTTTTCGATCGGGAAAGGTGAGATTCTGGGGGTGGTGGGTGAGTCAGGCTGTGGAAAATCCACCTTGGCCCGGTTGGTGCTGCGTTTAATTGAACCAGATAGCGGCAGCATTGTTTTCAATGGCAACGATATTCTACAAATGCCAAAAAAAGAGCTGCAGCAGCAACGACGGCATATGCAGATGGTATTTCAGGATCCATATTCTGCCATGGATCCGCGCTATACGATTTTCAGGAGTTTGTGTGAACCTTTCCAGATTCAAAACGTTGCCTTCGCCGAAGGTGAAAAGAGCAAAAAAATCGACGCTCTTCTCCGTCTGGTTGGCCTGAATCCGGAACACGGCTTCGCTTATCCTCATGCGCTGTCAGGGGGACAGAAACAACGGGTCGATATCGCCAGGGTCTTGGCGCTGACGCCGCAATTCATTATTTTGGATGAACCGACAGCTGCTCTGGATGTATCGGTCCAGGCCCAGATCATCAAATTACTCGAAGGGTTAAGGGAACGACTTAATCTCACTTTTTTATTTATTTCGCATGATTTGTCTCTGGTCAGCTATTTTTGTGACCGGGTCATTGTCATGTACCTGGGACGAATTGTTGAAAATATTACCGCCGATTCGATCGGGAAAAGGCCGCATCATCCCTATACTCAGGCTCTCATTGAGAGTATTTTCCAGCCGGATCCCAGTCAGCAAAACAACACGATCCTGGAAGGCGAAGTACCCAGCCCCTTCAATCTCCCGCACGGTTGTGTGTTTTCCTCACGCTGTAAATATGTTCAGCCGATCTGCCAGGAGCAACGCCCCACGCTGCGTGAAACCGCTGAAGGGGGTCAGGTGGCTTGTCATTTTCCATTGTGATAACAAACAGCATACTGATCCAGAATCTTGGGATGAAATAATAAAGAAAGCAGCAAATGAGTGATTTGTTAATCAAAAATAGCGCGTTAGATTTGATCGGTTTCGGCACCCTCATCATCCAGAGCGCTCATACTGGGAGAATGACGGGGCCGACGATCTGATGAAAAAGAATCCGCGATTGGAATTTGACCTTGGGAAACTGCGGCAGAACGTAACGACCATCTTCAACCTGTGTATGGCCAGAGGAATAGAGGTGGTCGGAATCACCAAGGGGTTCGCCGCCCTGCCGGAGATTGCCCGAGTCATGGTTGACGGTGGCATTCAAATGATTGGTGATTCACGCCTGGAAAACATTAGATCCATGCGGGAGGCCGACATCCAAGCCGAGATGATGCTGATCAGGATCCCAATGATCCATGAAGTGGATCTTGCCGTGCAATTGTCTGATTGCAGTTTGAATTCTGAAATAACCGTTATCCAGAAGCTGGCGGAGGCAGCCATAAAGCAGAATAAGATACACGATATTATCTTGATGGTTGAACTGGGTGATTTGCGGGAAGGCCTTCCGCCTGAAGAGACCCTGTCTATGGTTAAAATCATAAACACCCTGAAAGGGGTTCGGTTAAGGGGGTTGGGGGTAAATTTCAACTGCATCAGCGGGATTGAGCCGACCGTCGACAAACTGACTGAACTTGTGGCCTTGGCGGTAAAAATTGAAACGGAACTGGCCATCCAGCTTGAAGTACTGTCTGGAGGCAATACCAGTTCATTAGCCTTGGTCGTCAATAATACGATTCCCGAGAGGATCAATCAGCTGCGGATCGGAGAGGGTATCCTGCTGGGACACACTGATATCTTCACCAATCTAAACAATACCTATCAGGATGCGGTGATACTCATTGCAGAAGTCATAGAACTGAAACTGAAAGAATCCATGCCGAAGGGACCCATTGCCAGGGATTCCTATGGGGAACGCCCCAAATTCAAAGCTAAAGGCATCAGGAGAAGAGCCATTCTGGCAATCGGTAAACAGGATATATATCCTGCCCACCTGAAGCCTTTAGACCCAAATATTATAGTTATTGCCGCCAGCAGTGACCACCTGGTTGTCGACGTCACCGAATCGACCACTGCATTTCAAGTCGGCGACGAAATCCGCTTTATTCCGACTTACCCCGGGATCCTCTCCTTATGCACCTCCAAATACGTTGCGGTATATGCCAATTAACATAGTGGAAAAATGCCATTTGACAGTGGTGATAGTTGTTTTCTAAACATTTAGTACTGGATACAGCAGTCAGATCGACGAAGACCAGACGAAACAGCGAGGAATTTATATTTGTTTCAAAAATCGGAAAATCACTTTTGAGAGAGTAGACAGACAGGTTCTGGACGTTTCCCAAAAGTAGTAAGTTATGACCTGTTTTCTGCCGCTACCCGGATTATAGAGTGATGGTTTTGGTGCAAGAATAGGTGGCGGGTGTCAAATAAGAATTGGTAACCGATTCAGGCAAGAATATGCAAAAATCCTGTATTGGATACAGGATTTTTATATTTTTACGACATCTAAACTACTGGGGCGACCTTCTTCATTCAGGTGGACAAAAGTCACCGAGATACTAAAAACTTCTTTTTCCTGAAAAGCTCCGGGAGCATCGGCAAAGACCACAACGCTGTAGGTTGCAGAGGTTCTTCCCTGTTTAATTTTTTCGGTGTGAAAACGCAAAATTGAACCATTTTCAACCCGATATTTGAAACGACAGGCATCCATCCCAACTGTCACGAGGTTGCATCCGGAATATTCCCGTGAAGCAGCCATCCAGGCATTTTCATCAACCCATTTCAGCATCACCCCGCCAAACAAATAACCATGATGATTCAAGTGTTCCGGGCGCACCAGAGTAAAATTATCCATGGGAACCCCTTTTGCTGGCATCATACTGCTCTTCTGCGTGATAAGAAGATCGTACCAACGGTCCCGCTTCAACATGAGCAAAACCCAGGGCAAGACCTTTTACAGCATATTCGGAGAACTCCTGTGGTGGCACATATCGTTGTACTGGAAAATGATTCCGGGTTGGAGCTAGATATTGCCCCAGAGTCAACAATTGACAGTTATGCTCACGCAGGTCAGCCATCACTTGCAAAACTTCCTCCTCAGTTTCCCCCATCCCCAGCATCAACCCGGACTTCGTAATAATGTCAGGATCTTGCTGATGAACCTCTGCCAGAAGTGACAGGCTGCGCTGATATTCAGCTTCTGGACGTACCTGAGAGTAGAGCCGGGGAACCGTTTCGACATTATGACCAAGAATATCGGGTTTTTCGGCAAGAATACTTTTAAGAGCTTTCCAATTTCCCTGCAGGTCAGAAATCAGCAGTTCAATCCGACATTCACTGGTCAATTTTCGAATTTCTCTGATTAAATCGACAAACTGACTTGCGCCACCATCAACAAGGTCATCACGGGTCACTGTGGTAATAACAGCATGATTGAGTTCCAACTCGTAAATAGCTTTTGCCACCTTCATAGGCTCTTCGGGATCAGGCGGCTCAAGGTGACCACTGCCAACATTACAGAAACGACAATGGCGGCTGCAAATAGTGCCAAGAATCATAAAGGTTGCCGTGCCCTTACTCCAGCACTCCCCTTGATTGGGGCAAGCAGCGCTGCGACAAACAGAGTTAAGACCATTAAGACGATGATAACGGTCGATTCTATTATAGCTGGCACCCGCAGGAAATTTGACTTTAAGCCAATCAGGCTTGCGAATATGGTTGTTTTTCATCACTCTTTTTCCCTATCTGATTTTTAAACTATCTGGGAAATTGGATCGTACAGATAATGATAAAATCCCGCGATCAAAAAAAACAAGGCCCGATTGTATTAAACAATCGAGCCTTGAAATTGAGCGTGAGACGATTAAAACTACGCTGGTTCGAAATCAGACTTAGGAACACCACAAAGTGGGCAGACCCAATCTTCCGAAAGATCTTCAAAACTGGTTCCTACCTCAATCCCATTATCAGGATCGCCTACAGCCGGATCATAAATATACCCACAGACAATACACACATATTTCTGCATCTGAACCTCCTTATTTAAAACGTTAAATGGAATGAAATGAAACTTAGCAGTTTTAGTTTAGCATTACAATACTCATTACAATGCTGGTTATATTTTTTCTCTTCTCGCAGCGTTGACTCAATCAAGCATTTCCATAAGCGCATTAACTGTCTTTTCAATCCCATCGGCTGCCTCGCTGATACTGCCAGCGAGCATATATGCGGGAGAGGTAATAATTTTGTTTTCCTTATCAATGACAAATTCATTGACTGGACAGGATAAGTGGGTTGCACCCATTGTAGATAAAGCTTCTGCCGTATCTGCATCGGTACCAATGGTTATCTGGGGATTAAGTTTATCATCACCAAGAATTTTGGCAACCAATGCTGGAGCGATACAGACTGCTGCCAGGGGCTTCTTTGCAGCAACAATCTCCCGAACCAGTCGGGCAACTTCTGGATGAACTTCACAATCCGCCCCCTTAAATGCAAAATCACAGAGATTTTTTGCTGCACCAAAGCCCCCGGGAATAAACAATGCATCCAGGTCAGCAGCATTGATCGTAGCGATATCACTAATTTCACCACGAACAATCCGTGCCGATTCTTCCAGGACATTGCGGCGAGCACCCTCGACAGGTTCTCCAGTTAAATGATTCACAACAGCCTGCTCCATGTCAGGAGCCATGCTGACGACCTCTGCCCCGGCGCGATTAAGTGCCAGCAAAGTAATAACCGCTTCATGAATTTCGCTGCCATCGTAAACCCCGCAGCCGGAAAGAATAACACCCACCTTTGCCATAGCTAACCTCCTGATCAATGATTGTCGTTGTTGTTAATAAATGATATCTCAAGCATAGCAGAACAACTTAAGGTTGCACATTTACAACCGTAGTTAGTGTCTAGTCAGAGTTTCTGATTCGGAAACCAGAAATTTTTAGCAAGGTCAAGAAAATCAAGCATTTGAGCGGAAGCGTAGTACTTTACGCCGCACAAACAAATGTGCAGATTGACGCAGAGATTGCGAAAAAGAGCGGTTTTCGGGCAGAAACTTAGTTGCGTGGATAAAGAACCGCAATCCCATGAGCGATCTGAGTTCCCAGTGCTCTTAATCTGTGCGGTTCGTTGGAATCCCAGTACACCGAGTCTCCCGCATTTAAAATATAGGTCTCAGTTCCATGGATCAACTCCACCTGCCCTTCCAGGATATAGAAGAATTCCTCTCCAGCATGCCGTACCGGTTGAGATTGATCGGTTTGAGCCGGATCGAATTCCACCAGAAAGGGTTCCATGTGCTTATGTTTTTTTCCGTAGGCCAGAGAATGATAAAAATAAGGTTGCGGAGCTCCACCATGACTGGGTCGACGATTCATGCGCTCGGCATCATCAGCGCGGACCACCAAACATTTCTGGGTATTATCCTCTTCCTCAAAAAAAGTTTGCAATGGCACTCTGAGAGCTTTGGAAATACGCAGTAAAGTTGCTAATGGTGGAATGACCTGATCATTTTCGACCTGTGATAAAAGCGGTTTGGATAGTTCAGTGGCCTCAGAAAGGTCCTGCAGGGTCATCCGTCGCTGCTGCCGAAGCTCGCGAATTTTCTGACCGATTTGCAACTCCTTGACTTCAGTTCTAAATTCGTTCATTGCTATCCCTTGATGACAGGTTTTACTAAACTTTTAGCGTCCATTTGCTTGTCAGTCAAGTCTTCATAACTTTGTTGCTATTGGACGATCATTTAATCTCTGTGTTAAAGGTATTTTTTTGCAATTTGGAAAACAGGGGAATCTATGTCGAAACTGAGGCAAAAGAACACCATTGAAGCAGTACTGTTTGATCTTGATGGAACCTTGCTACGCGCCCAGATGCGGGAATTTATTCCCCAGTATATTCG
>JASFYS010000205.1:0-5082 GCA_045047095.1 Desulfuromusa sp.
CCAGAACCAGTTGCGCATCACCTGCGCGAAGGAGATTCTTTTCTCCAAGAAGGCTGCAGTCATCATAGTGTTCCCGGTCCAGAGTTCAGAACCGGGGATAATCACCAGCATCAGCCCAACACTAAAAACAGAACCAATCATAAACTTCTTCAACCCAATCCAGGAGAAATCACCGGTACCAACAACGGTCGCCAGATGCGAAGCAAAGCCAATATAGGCTCCGGCCAGAAAACCGAGGACCAGCAGTTGCAGCGATGAACTCTTAACTTTGGCCTCTCCCCAGGAAACAAGAGAAGCTGCCAGTTCTTCCGGAGTCAGGAAGTTTTTCATAAAAGACAACCTCGCAGATTTTTTGTAGCCTCGTTTTTCTTATCTGCCACGTAGCTATTGCCAATGAAGCATTCTCTGGAAACAGGCTTAAATACTATCATGAAACAGGTCACTAGCACTGTACGGAGCAATGATGGTGGGGGGGTAATCACCCAGCTATCAAATTAGCCATCCACATCGTCAATGGTGGATAGAAGGTGATAATCAGCAGGTCAACCAGCAAGATCGCCAGAAATGGAAGAACACGTCGGCTAACTGCCCCTAGTTTATCACCGGAGATAGAACAAGAAACTATCAGACAGATTCCCATAGGGGGAGTGAGCATACCAATCGCAAGATTAGTAACCACAATCACTCCAAGCTGAATCAAATCAATCCCCAAAGACGGTAGCATAGCCGTAATCATGGGAACCAGCAGAATAAGTGATGCAGTAGTTTCAATGAAAGTTCCAGCAATAAGCAGGACCAGATTAATAAGCAAAAGCAAGATTATTCGATTATCGGTGATAGACAGGAGACCTCCGGCCAGTTGAGCCGGAATATCCTCTATGGCAGCAATCCAGCTGAAAATTGAGGCCATAGCAATAATAAACATGACAATTCCTGAGGTAATAGCTCCATCACGAAATAACGGGAAAAGATCTTTTATTGTAATCTTCCGATAAATAAACATCCCAACCAGTAGAGCATAAATCACAGCGACTGCAGCTGATTCGGTAGCAGTGAAAATACCAGTCAGAATTCCACCAAGAATAATTGTCGGGGCACCCATAGCAAGTGTTGCCCGCCTGAACGTCCGCCATGTCTCAGCAAGAGAAAAAGGCGTTGCTGATGAATATCCATGTTTGAGCGATATCAGAGTTGAAACAATAATCAATGACATCCCGATAAGAAGTCCCGGGAAAATTCCAGCAGCAAAAAGCTGCCCAATGGAAGCGCCGGTAAGAAAACCAAAGATTATCATGGGAATAGAAGGGGGAATAATCACTCCAATGGAGCCCCCTGAAGCTTGGACGGCGGCGGCAAAATCTGAATCGTAGCCCGATTTTTTCATGGCAGGGATTAAAATTGCACCAACGGCGGCGGCATCGGCGGCGGCAGAGCCAGAAATTCCAGCAAAGAACATAGCCGAGACAATGGTCACCGCAGCCATCCCCCCCGGCAACCACCCCACCAAGGCATTGGCAAAATCAACAATTCTGCGGCTGATACCACCTGCCTCCATCAATACGCCGGTGAACATGAATAGGGGAACCGCCATAAGATGAAAAGAATCTGTCCCTGAGAACATCCGCTGGGCAATCATCATTATCGGAAAATCACCCTGAATCAGAATGGCGATAACTGAACTAGCTCCAATGGCTATCGCAATCGGGGTATTAATGGCAAACAGAACCAGCAGCGAAATGATAAGAATTTCCGTTGTCATGATTCTTTCCGCTGCAAACTCTGTAGAAAAAAGAAAACTGCATAGATAAAAAATATGATTCCACTTAAAGGGATAACCAGCAAAATGATCCATTTGTGAATGAAGAGAGCTGGAGATACCTGCATACGGATAAACCAGGCAAATTGGGTTCCTGAAATGACGAACACCACAGCAAGTGCCATAGCAACAATATGAACCAGCATACGGGTGATACGCTGATGTAAAGGAGACAGTCTGGAGCTAAGAGTATCAACACCGGGATGAAGGTTGCGATAATAGGCAACAGTTGCCCCGAAAAAACTTAGCCAGACGAGCATATAACGAGCTAATTCTTCGGACCAGAAAAGAGAAGAGTTAAGAACATAGCGGAAAAAAACCTGAGCAGCAACCAGGATGGCCATGGAAAATCCCAAGCCAAACAAGAAGTATTCAACGGTACGATTTACAGTACCACAAACCTTTTCTAGGAATAGAATCACGTGAGAATCACAAAATTATCAGAAGTTCAGTAGATATAAGACAAAACCGCTGCACGGCAGAATTATCCTGCTATGCAGCGGTGATGAAAACGGCAAAACAAATTATTTAGTTGCAGCTAGCATTTTCAGCAACAGCGTCTGTACCTTAGGATCATTAAAAAGATCCATGTCTTTCAAATCGGCAACCTTGGCACGAAAGGAATCCAGATCAGGATGTTCCTCAATGACCATCCCTTTTTCTTTCAACATTGCCAAACGGGCAGCATTCTTGGCACGATTATCTTTCCGCTGGTAAGCAGAAGCATCAACCATAGCCTGCTTAATCATCTTTTGATCAGCTGGGTTCAAAGTTTTCCACCAGATCATAGAAGCCACGTTAATATGGGGTGAGTAGACGTGACGCGTCATGGTCATATATTTCTGAATTTCATAAAACTTGTATACTTCCATAACCCAGAGTGGATTTTCCTGCCCATCAATGACACCCTGCTCAAGCTCACTGTAAATTGGCCATGGCATGGGAGTGGGATTCGCTCCAAGAGCCTGCCAGATGGATCGATGCAGAGGCGATGCCATGACGCGAATCTTGAGCCCCGCTATATCTGCTGCACTTTTGATTACTTGTTTATTATTCGTCAAATTACGAAAACCATTTTCAGAGAAACTGAGCCCTTTAAAACCGACAGTCTCCAAATCATCAAGAATCATCTGGCCAAGAGGACCGCCGAGAATGGTATCAACTTGAGCAGAGTCCTTAAACAGAAACGGATAATTAATAACCCGAACAATAGGATTAAAAGTATCGTATGGACCACCGGTTATCACCCCCATCTGCACCGTATTCATTTGAATTTGTTGCAGAATTTCCGTTTCATTTCCAATAGCTTTGGAATGAAAAATTTTAATTTTATAGTTCCCGTTAGAATTTTTTTCAACCAGTTCTTTAAATTTTTCAGCAACAATATTCTGGGCAGATCCAGGCTTGGTCACCACTCCCAGTTTAATAGTCTGGGCAGCGAAAGCTGTTTGTGAAAAAGTAAACGCGAATAATACTAAAAAAATAAAAAATATTTTTCTCATGACACACCTTCCTATTGAATTTAAAATAATAATTGGCAAATAAGAGATCAATATTTGCCCAGCAAAAAAACTGATATAACGTTTCAACAAACAAACACCGTTTTAATGAATAGGACAAATGACGGCTAATGTCAAATTGTTAAAATGAGAGAGTCCCTATAGCGGCAGCAGTATCCAGCTTCATAGCACTGATCTCGAAATTTTCTTGCTGACGTAAATCCACCAGTAAACACTACCTACAAAATTGACTGGCCAAACCCAAAACCAGTTGAGCATCGGTTGAATACAAAAGAAATACTCTCTTAGGGAGGAAAAAACTACATGTTTTCAATACAATTCAAGTGAGGAATATTGGCAGTGCATCTATTTCCACACAGCTTCATTGACATTCAACATCAATAACCACATTCAACATCAACAAGATTGAGTAAATGATCACCGCTGAGAACCCGATAGTAATTTTTAATTATCTGTTCTGCTGCCGATTCGGGGTTGGTAACACTCGCAATATGTGGAGTGATGGCAATCTTCGGGTGCGTCCAGAAATGGTGATGTTTGGGCAGTGGTTCTTCCCTGAAAACATCAAGTAGCGCTCCTGAAAGCTGCCCTGAATCAAGTGCCGACAGCAGGTCGGCATCGACTAAATGAGCACCTCTGGCGACATTGATCAGATAAGCATTTAGCGGCAACTGAGAGAACGCCTGCGTATTGAGAATATTCTTGGTTTCGGAAGTCAACGGAAGCAGGCAAACTAAGACATTTGCCTTTTTGAGAAATTCGCCTAGTGCATCATATCCTGCATAAACCGAGATATGATCGATCTCTTTGGGCCTGCGGCTCCAACCATAAACATTGAAACAGAAATCTGATAATTTTTTCGCAACATACTGGCCAAGTTCACCATACCCCATAATTCCTATACCCAGTTCAAAAATATGCGGAATCTGTTGCGCTGTCCATTGGTTGTGTGTTTGCTGCTGGCGAAAATCTTTAAACCGGCGAAAATGCTCAAGCACTCCTAGCATGAGATATTCGGCCATCGACTGTTTCAGGCCATGATCAACCAGCCGAACCAACGGGATATCAAGCGGTCGCGTATCATCATTCAATAAGTGATTGGCCCCTGCACCAAGAGAAGAGATACACTTCAAGTTTGGAAACTGCTGAAGAATACTGGCCGGGTGATTCCAGCATAAAGCGAATTCGACGTCATCAGGAAAACGGATTTCGGGCCAGATCTCAAGCTTCAGTTCAGGATCCTGTGAATGCAGACGCGCGGCAGCGGCGATTGAACCACTCTCAACAACTGCAATCAGACTTTCTAAAAATCGTGTGTCCAAGAATTTTCCTCAGGATTAATATGAATACTGAACCTCAGATTATTAACCGATCCCCAGACCCAAAGCAGGTACGAAATCCACGCTACTGGTGTCGTGTCATGGGTGAAGTGTTGCAAAATTGCGCTGGAATTTTGTGTGTCAACAAGGCGTGATTTTCGCTGCATAGCCAAGGCTATGCAGCGGAAGTCACAACGCAGTTGACGCACAATAGAACAAGCAAGATGCGGCATTTCATGCGTGACATGACACTAATCAGATCTGCTTTTATTCATCCGGCAAATCGGGATATTCTATCACCTCGCCATCTGCAGCCTGAATCAACAGAACATCCCCCCGCCTTTTGATATATTGTGGTACCAGTGGCACCTTCCCTTTTCCTCCGGGAAGATCAATCACATAGTGCGGTGATGCCAAGCCCGACACC
>JASFYS010000206.1:0-36558 GCA_045047095.1 Desulfuromusa sp.
TTCCTCACGGGAGGAGAAAAGTGTAGACAGCAACATGACCGATAATGACAACCTCAATCCAGCGGTAGAGGTCAGTGCAGCAATTATCCTCCACCGGGACAAAGTGCTGCTGACCCTGCGACCGAAAGATAAGCGCCTCGGCGGGTTCTGGGAATTTCCCGGTGGTAAAATTGAGGAAGGAGAAACCCCGCAATTTGCGTTAAAGCGGGAACTGCGCGAAGAGCTGGATATTGAAATAGTCGTTGGATCACTTCTGGAAACTGTTTATCATAGCTACAAGTGGGGCAATGTACGGCTTTTAGCCTACATGTGTACTTGGCAAAGTGGAAAGATTAAACATCTTGAAGTTGCCGATCATCGTTGGGTTGCACCGGCAAACCTTCTCGATTATGATATTTTGGTAGCCGATCAGCCAATTATTAAAAAGTTGCAGAAGCAGGTAACCTAGGACAGCCCCAGAGATAACGGAACTGTCCCAAGGATTTTGCGGTGTGGATCGGCGCAGTTTCATGAGCCGTAAATACCAGGGACAGCCCCCGGTGTGGCTGGGGACAGTCCCGGATTTACTAACTATTCAGGAGAGAAATCATCATGACTATTCGTCTGACAATTTTATGTGAAAACAGTGTCGACCGGGTCAGCCCTTATGGATTACTCGGAGAACATGGCTTCTCCTGTCACCTGCAAACCCCTGCCGGGAATTTCCTGTTTGATACCGGTGGCGGGATGACCATCATGAATAATGCCAAGCTGATGGGCATCGACTTCACCAAATTACAGGGAATCATGTTCAGCCACGGTCATTTTGACCATACCGGTGGATTGAAGCAAGTTCTAGAAATTACTGGTGAAATCCCGATTTATGCCCATCCAGATCTGTTTTCAGAGCACTACAGCAAAAACAGTGGAAAAATGACCAAAATAGGAATCCCCTGGCCACAAGCTGAGCTGGAAAAATTAGGAGCCAGTTTTACCTTTTCAGCTGTCCCTTATCAAGTCACACAAGATCTACTTCTGTCAGGAGAAGTCCCGCGTGTCTCCAAAGTGGAAACCGGCGATCCCAACCTGCTAGCCATATCGGAGGCAGGAGAACAGATCACTGATCCACTTCACGACGACCTGTCCCTGTTCATCAACACCGATAAAGGACTGGTGATTCTCCTCGGCTGTGCGCACGCGGGGTTACTGAACATTATTGATCACGCTATCCAGGTCACCGGACAGAAAAAAATCACTATGATCCTGGGAGGAACCCATTTGAAATACTGCAGTGAAGAACAAATGTCAGCAACTCTGGATCTCCTTGAAGATCTGAAGATTGATAAAATAGGGGCATCACACTGTACCGGCTTAAGAGGTGCCCGGATGCTGGCAGAACGCTTTGGTGAGCGCTTTTTCTCTGCTTCGGTCGGAGTTGAGATTGACATCTGATGGCATCGCAAAAAGTCCAACCTCCGGTGTTACAGCGAAAAAATACAGCTCAATTACTGCTACAACAACTTGCAGGACTAAATATTAACGCATACTTATTCTATGGGAATTGAAGTGCGAGCACCAGGTGGGCACCGCCACAAAAGCAGGTCAGTAGAAGGCTTCTAACCTACTGAAATTATTGGTGCGCCCGACAGGATTCGAACCTGTGACCTCTGCCTCCGGAGGGCAGCGCTCTATCCAGCTGAGCTACGGGCGCATGGGCTGTACTATATACGCTATCCCCCCTGCTAATGCAACTGGAAATCCCGGAACGAATATGCTGTTGTTTGCGTAATCAGTCTCTTCATGTAAAAAAATTTCGATAATGCTACACCGACTCAGAATGATGCTAAAAAGGCATTAGAACCAATATTCAACACTTAATGTTCTTACTTTTGAGATAAACGTGCAGAAACAGGAACCTTTAACTGGGACCGATGGGGAAAATCACTATTGATGATGATATAGCCTGCCAGCCGTTTTTTACCTTCCGGGAATTCACCTGCTATTTTCAGCTGAGCCCGTTCGCCAGGATCAATTGTCAATGATGATAATTCAGCCACAATTCCAGTACTGGTGACTTCCGGGGTTTGCAAAGTGATGGCCTGAGGTGACGCATTGATAATCTCGAGCTCTGCCCGCAATGGAACGTTTTTCTCAACAATTCCCCAATTAACTCGTTGTGGTTGCAAAAAGAGCTCGGCTGTAACCTTTCCTTGCAAGCTGAAGGTTACAGCACTATGTTTAGGATCATTGGTTTCAAAAGTGACCATCTTTTGTACGGGGCCACGAAAGCCCTGCGAGTTAAAGGTCAATTTTAATTCGCCCATCGCGCCTGGTGCCAACCTGCGCGTTGTCAACAAAGCGGCAGTACAACCACAAGAGCTACGTAATCGGCTGATGACCAATATCTGATCACCAGCATTCTGAAAACGAAAAGTATGAGTGCTTTCAGTCCCCTGAATAATCTCGCCAAGATCGTAGTTTAGGCGCTCAACAACCAGCTCTGGAGCAGCAAAGACAGAACCTGAAGAAAATATCAGAATCAGCAACACTAAATAACAGCGCATAAATAGCCCTTCTTTGTTTCAGTTTATTTTCTAACAATGCTGAATCATAGCATATTTTCTCTTAGTAAAACACCGACCCGACCGTCAGTTGCAATTGACATAACTGCTTTTTTCCTGCTATAGGTTGCTGTCAAACTACAGCCTCCAGGGAGTTATAAATAAAATGGCGGAGCAAAACCGCAAAATTCTTTTTTCTCGTGAAAAAATAGCAACAGAAATCAAACGTCTGGGTCAAGAGATTACCCGTGACTATGGTGATGAAGAAATCATCCTGGTTGGAGTCTTAAAAGGCTCCTTTTTATTTATTGCCGACCTGATCCGGGAAATTAAAACCCCCTCTGTCGTCGATTTTGTTCGACTGGCAAGTTATGGTTCCGGTACCCAGACATCTGGCATCATCGAGTTTCGTAAAGGACTTGAAATGCCGATTCGTGACCGTCATGTTATCATTGTTGAAGATATTGTTGATAGCGGCTATACCCTGGAATGTCTCTATAATAAGTTTCTGCTGCAGGAACCTCGTTCATTAAAGATTTGCACCCTGATTGACAAGAGAGCCCGCCGGGAAGTTGATATTGAAGCGGACTATATTGGTATCAGTATGGATGACGGGTTCATTATCGGTTACGGGCTTGATCACGATGAAAAGTACCGCAACCTGCCAGATATCTACCTGGTTGAAACAACCTGAACCGTTGTTTACCCGGAAGGCAAAACCGTAATCATGAATACATTGTGTCAACAGATCCAGATACATTTGCAAAGCGGTTGCTCACTACTGAGCTTGCCCTGACAAAGGAGAATGCCTGATGATCATTGTTTGTCCTGAGTGTTCGACCAAATTTAATATTGATTCCGACCGGATTCCCGATGGAGGAGCAAAGGTGCGTTGTGCTCGATGTAAGCATGTTTTTCTCGCTGAAAAACCGCTTGAGCAGGGGTCACCATCGTTTGTAGCAATAGAAACGGTTCAAGCAGACCCAACTGTTGCTGAAAATATGAGCGAAACAACCTCCAAAGAATATGATTTCAGCTACGATAAATTTCAGGAACTCGATTCAGACACAGCAGGTGACGAATCCTTTACCTTCAGTGCCAAGAACGAAGCTAAAAATGATTTCACCTTCACTGAGTCTGCCGAGGATTCGGTCAGCACCATTGAAAAAGTCCTTGCCGCTGGAGATGAAGAGGAAATTGCTGCGGAACCAGCAGACGAAGAAGAGGGAGTCAGTGAAGTCGCTGCAGCTGAAGAGCCGCCGGCTGAGCCAGAATTTCCAACTCAAACCATCCCTGAAAAGAAAAGTGGGGCGATGTCCAGTATCATCAGAATTTTACTGCTGCTGATCCTGGGAATATTGATTATTGGTGGGGTCTTCGTCTATATGAACGGGACAGATCAGCTGAATCAGACGATTCAACAGATTTTTGGACAACAGATTGATCGGCCGGTGCAAACCGGCCAGATCACCCTCAGTCAATTGGAGGGAAAATTCATCCAAAATGAACAGGATGGTGAGTTTTTTCTGATCCGTGGTGAAGCAATAAATAACTATACCGAACCTCGTGCTGCGATACAGGTCAAGGGGGTTATCTTTGATCAGAACGGGAAACCATTGCTGCAAAAAACGGTCTTTTGTGGCAATCCCATCGATGATGAGAAAATTGAAGCACTGTCATTCCTAGAGCTTGAAAAAATTATGGGAAATCAATTTGGCAATGAACTCAGCAATATGAAGATTGCTAGCCAACAATCCATCCCCTTTGATATTGTCTTTAAAGATCTGCCTAAAAGTCTTTCTGAATTCAGCGTTAAAGTCACATCTTCTAAATCCGCCACTGAATAAACTTTCATTTCCCCCGTAAAATTACCATTACCTAGCCCCACCCTCAATCCAATCAAACAAAAAAACGGCAACCATCCAAGACAGTTACCGTTTTATTTTTTTTGCTGATCAGTGCTGATTATTCAGCAGAGATAGCGTCTACCGGACAAGATTCAACACAAGTACCACAATCAGTACAAAGATCAGCATCAATAACGTAGATATCACCTTCACTGATTGCTTCAACAGGGCAAGTGGGCAGGCAAGCACCACAAGCAATACACTCGTCTGAAATTACATGAGCCATAGGTTTTTCCTCCTAAAATATGAGATGGTCACCCGACTATCGGATGTGTCGTTCTGTCTTTTATCAGATATTCAACCCGCTGTCCAGAGCAGAAAAACCCTTGCCAGAAAACTTCTATTTAAGCTAGTTTGTTGATCAATTCAATAAATAAACTCTGGTACTAAAAGGAGTTATTGTTGATACAGAAATACCTGATTTGAAATTATAAAAACAAAAAGGAGATGTGAGTATGGACATTCTGGCACTGAATTGCGGTAGTTCCTCGGTAAAATATCAACTATTTGACTGGAAGAAGAAAGAGGTTATTGCAAAAGGGATGGTTGAACGTGTCACTATTGGCGATTCTTATATCATTCATGAGGTTCCCGGTCGCGAAACCTACCGGGAAGAATATGAATGTCCTGATCATAAGATAGCCGTCCATCTGATTGTAAAAATTCTTACAGACAAAACTTATGGGGTTCTTGAAGACATGACAAGTATTTCAGCTGTCGGCCATCGAGTCGTTCATGGTGGTGAAAAATTCACCCGATCAGTGCTGATCGACGAGACTGTCCTCGATGCCATTAAGGAAGTCCAGCACCTTGCTCCACTGCACAATCCCCCCAATATTGCAGGTATTGAGGCGGCACAGGCGAATTTACCTGACGTCCCCCATATTGCTATTTTTGATACCGCATTTCATCAATCCATGCCAGAACATGCGTATACTTACCCGGTTCCACATGAATGGTACGAAAAACATGGGGTACGACGCTATGGTTTCCACGGAACCAGTCACTTATATGTGTCTAAGCGGGCTGCTGTTCTTCTGGAGAAAGATCCTAAAGACTGTAATATGATTACCATGCATATCGGTAATGGGGTTTCTCACGCGGCGATCAAAAACGGAATATCGATCGACACATCCATGGGACTCACCCCGCTGGAAGGGGCGGTCATGGGTACCCGCTGCGGCGATATTGATCCGGCAATTCCAGCATTTATTATGGAGCGGGAGAATCTTTCACCCAAAGAAATCGATGGCATCCTTAACAAGAAGTCAGGAATTCTTGGCATCACTGGTGAATTCACAGACCGCCGTGATGTGATTGAAGCCGCTGAGGCTGGCAATAAACGCTGTGATCTGGCACTGAAAATTGAAAGTTATCGACTCAAAAAATATATTGGTTCCTACTGTGCAATTCTTGGCCGTCTGGATGCTGTCGTCTTTACCGCAGGAGTTGGCGAAATGGGTTGGATGATCCGCGAAAAGGCGCTTGAAGGTCTGGAGCATATCGGCATCAAGCTAGACAAGGAAAAGAACCGTAAGACAATGACCCGCAAAGCAGAAACAATGATCACGACGTCTGATTCCCCGATCAAAGTTTTTGTCATTCCAACCGATGAGGAATTGGTATTTACTGAAGATGTTGCTGCAATTCTGGAAGAAACTTATACCGATCACATGAAATTCAAATATTCATTTTCTGAAAGGTCATTTGAACGCAAGTAAAAGTTCTCCAGCAAAATATTTGCAATTCACGTATTCCGAGGACGCGTATCAATGACATGGCCTCGGAATACTCTTTTTTCAATAGCATCAGAAATAGGCTTCGCCGTAGTCAGGGACCTGACCAAACCAGTCAGGATGATGGCGTGCTTCTGCCAGGGCAGCTTCAGTTTGGGCAATCATTTTCTCCCGGTCTTTCGGATAACTTCCAGCCAGATTTAGAATATTCGACACATGATTTGAGCGCAAAATTATTTTCTGAGGTCGCAAGTGTTGCACAATCAACAGGGTCTCTTCGATAATTTCACCATTCTTCAGCGGTTCAATCTGCTCAAAATAAGCATCATTGTGACGCCGAAACAGCGTTAATAATGAGAAATATTCGGGTGAAAGTTGATTGATCCACTCAGCGGTCGCGACGGCATGCTCTCGACTTCGGGCCCGGCCTGCCAGACCGAGAATGGCCGTAATCGATAATTTCAATCCAGCAGTTTGCGCCTTACGACAAAGTTCCAGCATCATCTCCGGGCTATAACCCTTGCTGACTGATTCCAGCGTCTTGGCATCACCACTTTCGAGACCAAAATAAAGAATGCGCAACTTTCTTGATTTCAGCTGCTGCAATTCCTCTACACTCTTGGTTGTCAAACTTTTTGGCGAGGCATAGATTCCGACACGAGTCAAATTCGGAAATTTTTCGTTCACAAGATCAAGTATTTCTACCAGCTTCTGTTGCGGGTAGACCAGGGCATCGCCGTCTGCAAGAAAGATACGTTGGTAATGGTGACGGTGCTCCTTCGGGATCGACTCGACCTCAGCAGCAATATCCGCGACGCTGCGAAT
The DNA here is from genome assembly GCA_045047095.1 of Desulfuromusa sp. Taxonomy (GTDB): domain Bacteria; phylum Desulfobacterota; class Desulfuromonadia; order Desulfuromonadales; family Geopsychrobacteraceae; genus Desulfuromusa. Next base: position 7,009 of record JASFYS010000206.1, read on the forward strand.
ACGAAACCGTTTCATCTTATACATGCCACAAAATTTACATTGATTCTGACTACAACCTATCGTGATTTGTAAAATCAACGATCGTGCTTCTGAGGGAGGTCTGAACACGGGTTCTTCATAGCTAAAATAATGCATTAACTCTCCTTATCACATTTTGGATCGAGGATCATATTAACACAGAAAAAAGCACTAAACGAGCAACAACACCCCTTGCGTTTAATAGACAAAACCCGCTATCTTCCGGCTTGTATGACATAAAAAGGTTTTTTTATGCAAAACCACTTTGCAGGAGGTAAAAATGCATCAAGTTCAGGTAAAAAATACCAAGGCTCCCTATACTGTTGGTAAAATTGTCTGTCTGGGTCAAAATTATCTGGATCATATTCGTGAACTTGGCAGTAAAATTCCTGACCGGGCTGTTATTTTCTGTAAACCCCCTTGCAGTTTGTTGCCCGATGGCGGACTTATTGAAATCCCTGGACATTCTAACGATTGTCACCATGAACTTGAGTTAGCTTTGCTGGTGGGAAAAACAGGAAAGGGCATTCAGGAAAAAAATGCCCTGTCATACCTAGCTGGATACGGAGTTGCCCTGGATTTAACCCTGCGAGATATCCAGAGCGAACAGAAGAAAAAGGGTCTTCCATGGGAGATTGCCAAAGGATTTGATACATCCTGCCCCATATCCGATTTTACCCCAGTTGAAGAAATCGCCAATCCCAATAACCTTGAGCTGACATTAAAAGTGAATGGTGAAGTTCGCCAACAGGGAAATACAAATCAAATGATGCGGCCGGTAGAGAAAATTATTGCGGAAATATCAAACTTCTTCACCTTGGAGATTGGCGATATCATTCTCACTGGAACTCCTGCCGGAGTCAGTAGTATCGTATCAGGCGATCTTCTGGAAGGAACAATAGAGAAACTTGGGTTATTACAGGTTTCAGTCGCGTGAAACCAAGTATCGCTTTGATTGGTCCTGGTCGAGTTGGTTGCGCTGTCAGCAAACACCTCTACGAAGCGGAATATCCAATCGTCGCAATTATCAGCCGGCACCGGAAAAGAGCAACTGAAGCCTGTTCATATATAGGCTGCTCGTCAGATCTGGCTTCGGATCAGCTGGCAACTGCCGCCACCGCACAGATTATTCTACTCGCTGTTCCCGATGATCAAATTCAGAACTTGGCATTGGAACTCCAGGCATCTTGTCATCTTTCAAAGCAAACAACAATAATCCATTTCAGTGGTCTGCATTCAGCTGCAATCATGCGTCATAAAGAATCCTCTGCCTTGCTGCTGTCACTGCATCCACTGCACCCTTTTGCCGACCGACAAAAAGCATTCGAAGATTTGCGACATTGCCCTTGTGCCCTGGAGAGCAACAGTCCACAGGCTCTGACTCTGGGACAGGAACTGGTGACTGCCATTGGCGGACATTTTTTCACCCTTGATAGTAAGAATAAACCGCTCTATCACGCCGCAGCCAGTATCGCATCAAACTACCTGGTTACCTTGCTCGCTTCCGCAGCTGATCTTCTGGTCAGTTGCGGAATCAAGCCAGATAATGCAATTCCAATGTTAATGCCGTTAGTACAGGCCACTTTGGACAACGTCAGCGATCTTGGTTCTGAACAGGGATTAAGTGGTCCCATCGTACGTGGTGATATTGGAACCGTTTCTGATCACATTAAAGCCCTGGAACAGAGGGCTCCTGAGTTGCTCCCACTTTATCTGCAAATGGGTGAACTGACCGCCATTATCAGTAAGAATTCTGGTCGACTTGACTCAGAAAGTGCCAACGCAATCCACAATTTATTCTTCACAGAAATCCACAAACAGGCTGACATAAAGGGGAACATTGATTTAAGTGAAAAAAATAATTAAAATTATTTATCTTCGGTTGTGTTTAGAGTAAACTTCCTCATTCTAAGAGAATCATTTCTATAGCTTTATTGTATTGAGCTCTTTTGATCGGCTTTTTAGTGAACATCAGGAGAAAGGATTACGATAGATATGCAATGTATCTATCTAAAAAATAAAAGTTATTCTGTTGAAAACTTGCCTTCCGAGCCGAGTCTTCTGGTTGAATTACTGAACCTTTGTCATAATGACAATGCCAATTTTGAAATGTTTTCAACGGCAATCAAAAAGGATATCGGTCTAACTGCAAAGATTCTACAGGTTGCAAATTCCCCAGCCTACCGGCAATGGAATAAAATAACTGATATCCGCAGAATGCTGATTGTCCTGGGAATGACCAATGTCAGAAATATTGTCACCACCTGCGCTATACAGCAATTTTTTGCAAATTTCACCAAAGCATTCAACAGGAATGTCCAGTTTATCTGGCTGCGCTCCCTGATTTGTGCCAATCTCGCAGAAAGAATAGCCAACCTAGTTGGTTATGAAAAAACCGGTGAAGCATTCCTGGCGGGGTTGCTGCAACAAGTTGGCATGTTGTTGTTATTACTGAACCGTGAAGCTGACTATCTTCCAATTTTAGACCGTTATTACACAGAAACAGAACAATTCTGCACCATCGAGCATGAAAACTTGCAGGTGGATCACTGCGAATTAGGTTCCGCATTAGTTCAGAGTTGGGAGTTAGATTCCTTTCTTGCCGATGCCATCCGGTTTCAACATGCACCAGCAGATGAATTGCTCAGCTCTCCAACCTTGTTAAAAATCCTTGCCGTTGCCAGCCCACTCAGTTCAAAGAATAGCGCCCGTAACAACCGTCTCTATCTGGAAAAAGCCGGGCTACTCTTTGGTCTGACTGAAGATACAATTCTGGATTGTCTCACCTTAGCAGTGGAAAAAAGCAAACAGATGATCACCGATCTCGGCTTCAGTGGTCGGTTTTATATGGAAGAAAATGAAACAGAGGCATTCAACGCTTCTCAGGATGAAGCCAGCAGAAAAAAACTTGCTGAAAAGGTTGAAAACATTGCTTTGAGTCATAGCATCGGAACCAGCGAAAAAGTTGAATTGGTTGAATTTACCAAAGAGATACGAACTAACTTCAGTGCCCTCTTCAACCTGAAGCAATTGTTCTTTTTCAGAGTCGATGAAAGGCAGACAACACTATCTGCAATCAATGACCTGGACATTAATCAACTGGATGAGATTGAATTTAAAACTGAAGATAAGAACAGTCTCCTGGTCAAGGCATTCACCGAAAACAGTTGCTTTATCTCCTTGTCTGAGCGCTGTTCCATTGCAGACAAACAGGTTATCAGACTCCTCGGTACTGAAGGGTCCTATTTTCTACCTATTTATCACGATGGTACCGGCATCGGTGTTCTTGCCCTCGGGACAAATACACAGGAATGGCCCAGGCTACAAAATAAAGTCGAATTGTTAAAATTACTAAGTAGTGAGATTGCCCGAAAATATTTTTCACTGCAGCAGGGGACATCTCAGGCAGCAGGGATGGCTCTTGTCGATTTCAAAAAAGTTGCTCATGAGGTCAGTAACCCGCTGACGATCATCAATAATTACCTCTATATGTTGGGGAAAAAAATTGACAGCGACCACTCAGCCCAAGAAGAACTCAAATTCATCAGTGAAGAGATCGAACGGGTCGGCAATATTCTTCTGCGCGCGAAGGATCCTGATGCCCCCACAAAATCAAAATATAAGCAGGTCGATGTCAATAAGCTGATTACCGAATTAGATACCCTGTTTAATGGTTCTCTCTATAAAACCAACCAGATAGAATCAACATTACTCCTGGATCAGCGAATCCCCATCATCTCTTGTCCAAAAGACAAGTTAAAACAAGTACTAATCAACATTATCAAGAATGGTGTTGAAGCGATGCAGGATCGTGGCACAATCAAGATTTCTACTCGGGATAATATTTACTTGAATGGCAGGCAATACATCGAAATCTCCATCCAGGACAATGGGCCTGGAATTGATTCCGAAGTACTAAAGAACCTGTTCAAGCCCGTCACAAGTACCAAAGAAGGGCACTCAGGGTTGGGGCTGTCCATAGTGAATACATTAGTTCAGGAATTTTCAGGAAATATTTCCTGTTATTCCAGTCAGGATCAAGGAACTGAATTTAAGATCCTTATCCCCCGCAAACAAGAAGAGAGTGAGATCGAACTGAAATGATGGATATAGGTCATTTCAATAAGCCTCAGCATAATCACTCATCAACAAAAGATGCAAAAATACTGATCGTTGATGATGATCTGGCAATGGCCCAAAGCATCAAAGGAATCCTGGCACTGAACGGCCTGAGGGCTCATTCAGTCTCTGGCGGATATGCCGCGATTGAAGAGCTGCGCCAAAGCGACTATGATCTGATTCTTCTTGACCTCAATATGCCAGACATGGATGGTGAGACGGTTCTTGATCACATCAATAACAGCGATATTGAAACAAGTGTCATTGTTGTCAGCGGTGAATCTGAAATCAAAAAAGCGATCAATGTTCTTAAAAATGGCGCCAAAGACTTTATTCGTAAACCTTATGTGGCAGACGAACTCCTGTTTTCAATCAAAAATGTTCTGGAAAAAGTCCACCTTGAACAAGAAAACAGGGAGATGATTGAGAAGCTGGAAGAATCCGAAGCCCTGCACCGATTCATCGTCCATAATTCCCCTGATTTACTGTACATGCTTGATCGGGACGGACGTTTCGTTTTTGTTAACAAGAACACAATTAAATTGCTTGGATACAGCAGGAAAGAGATCATCGGAAAACATTATCAGGAGCTTATATATCCACAAGACCTGGATCGAGCAAACCTATTTTTTGAAGACAGACAGCTCCCCCAAAATACCAAAAGTCAGGAATTAAGGTTACAGTGTAAAAAAAAGGAATCGCTGCTGCACGTTGAAGTCCGTGCAATCAATATAGAAAAAAAAATCTCTGGTGGATACAAACTGGGGAGAAACAATAATAGAAAAGAAAGCTTTATTGGAACCTATGGAGTCGCTAGAGACATATCGGATAGAAAAAAAGCGGAAGAAATTATCCGCTTTCAGCACAATCATGACCTGCTGACCGGATTACCAAACCGAACATTGCTGAACGAACGCCTGACAGCACTCATTTCTCATTCCGAAGAAAATAATGAGAAGTTTGCGCTGCTGTTTATTGACATAAATCGCTTCAAACTAATCAATGATACCTACGGACAAAATATTGGTGACAAACTGTTACAGGATTTAGCCGAAATCCTGAGAAGATGTACCCGCGCGGAAGATACTTTAGCCAGACTGGGCAGTGATGAATTTATTTTGCTGCTGCCGGACATAAACTCTTCTGATGATGCTATTGCCGCCGCAAAAAAAATTGTTGCTGAAACGACACTGCCATTTAAACAGAATGGGCATGACATTCATATCACTTTAAGTGTCGGTATCACACTCTATCCAGAGCATGGAAAAACCAGAGAAGAGTTGATAAAAAATGCCGATACCGCTGTTTGCAGTGCTAAAACCAAAACCCGGAGCAGGCATTGTCTCTATAGTCGCAAGCTAAAAAATAAACATAGCCATATCGTTTTTGTCGAAAATTTAATTAGAAATTCAATTAAAAAAGATCGATTTGTAGTTTTATATCAACCCCAGATTGATTTAGCTTCGGGTAAACTCCACGCGGCTGAAGCGCTGGTTAGAATCATGTCCCCGGATAAAAAACTGATTCTTCCAGGAAAGTTTATCGATATTGCTGAGGAAACCTCTCTAATCAACGATATTGGCGAAATTGTCCTTAAAAAAGTCTGCGAAGATATAACCAGCTGGAATAAAAAAGGGCTACAAATACAAGTCTGTGTCAACATCTCTGCTATTCAGCTGGCAATGGGTAATTTTGCTGAATATGTCCTGGAACAGCTCCATGCCTATAATGTGAGTCCAAGAGAGATAGAAATTGAGATAACGGAGAATATTCTGGTTCGAAACTTGAATAAGACCCTCGCCAATATTGTCAAATTGACCGATGCTGGAATCAAAATTGCCATTGATGATTTTGGCACCGGTTATTCGTCTCTCAGTTACCTGAATCATCTTCCCCTGAACACCCTAAAGCTGGATCAATCTTTTATGCAGAAAATTACAGCAGAAAACATGCATGACACCATCATTCCTGCCATCATTAGTGTGTCCAATGGCTTACAACTTGATTTTATTGCTGAAGGCGTAGAAACGCAGGCGCAACATGAATACTTATTACAACAAGGGTCTTGTATTGCGCAGGGTTTTTATTACAGCAGGCCGATTGAGAAAAATCAACTGATCGATTTTATCGACAAATATGGGGTCAGAAAACGATCTTGAAATTTTGACACAAAAAAGCCCCGCCGAAAACTGGCAGGGCTTTTTTTGTGTCGATAGAAACTACTTGTCTTGCAATGCCGCATGTGCCGCAGCCAAACGAGCAATCGGCACCCGATATGGAGAGCAGGAGACATAATCTAAACCGATATCATGACAAAAGGCAACACTCGAGGGCTCGCCACCATGTTCGCCACAGATTCCAACTTTCAAATCAGGACGGGTACTCCGCCCCCGTTCAAAACCAATCTTCACAAGTTCCCCCACCCCGGCTCGATCCAGTGCGACAAAGGGATCTTTCTTTAGAACACCACGCTCTATATAATCGGGTAAAAAGTGGCCGGCATCGTCACGTGACATTCCGTATGTCGTCTGAGTTAAATCATTGGTTCCAAAAGAGAAGAAATCAGCTTCACGAGCAATAGCATCAGCCCTCAAAGCAGCTCGCGGGAGTTCAATCATAGTTCCAATTAAATAGTCGACTTCTATTCCGTAGCTCGCACAAACCTCATCCGCAACCCTAACGGCATTGGCGCGTAAAATCTTTAGCTCATTGACATGACTGATTAATGGAATCATGATCTCCGGGATAATCTTAAAACCTTCATTTTTAACCAGTTCGCAGGCAGCTTCCATAATTGCCCGCACCTGCATATCATAGACTTCAGGATAGGTAATTCCCAGGCGACAGCCACGATGTCCCAGCATCGGGTTAAACTCATGGAGGCTTTCTACGTGTGCCTTGACCTCTGAAAAACGGATGCCAACCGCATTGGCAAGCTCCGAAATATCATCATCAGTTTGGGGCAAGAACTCATGCAGTGGTGGATCAAGAAGACGAATTGTAACCGGTAGCCCTTTCATTTCACGAAAGATACCGATAAAATCACCCTTTTGCATCGGTAAAATTTTATCGAGAGCTTTTTTTCGACCTTCAAGGTTCTCCGCAAGAATCATTTCACGTACAGCCTGAATACGATTCCCCTCAAAAAACATATGCTCAGTTCGGCACAGACCGATGCCTTCGGCACCAAAGTCTCTCGCCACCTTGGAATCATGAGGCGTATCGGCATTGGTACGCACTCTAAGGCGACGGAACTTATCGGCCAAACCCATAAAAACTGCAAAATTGCCACTCACTTCTGGCTCAACTTTCGGTACCACACCCAGCATGATTTCACCGACGGAACCGTCCAGAGTAATACTGTCTCCGCGCTTGATTAGATGTCCTGATTTTGTTTTGAATTGCTGCTTTTCATAGTCGATTTTTAAATCGCCACAACCGGTCACACAGCATTTTCCCATCCCTCGGGCAACCACGGCAGCGTGAGAGGTCATGCCGCCACGGGCCGTCAAAATACCTTGAGCAGCATTCATCCCATGAATATCTTCAGGGCTGGTTTCAATCCGAACCAGAATAACTTTTTTCTTCAAGCGCGTTTGTTCTTCAGCTTCATCTGCAGTAAACACCACCTGGCCACTGGCTGCACCTGGAGAAGCGGGCAAACCTTTTGCGATCACCTGCTTTTCTGCCTGTGGATCAAGGGATGGGTGCAGCAGCTGATCCAGTTGATCAGGTTCAACACGCATCACTGCATCTTTTTCTGTAATTAACCCCTCTGCAACCATATCAACGGCAATCTGAATAGCGCCCTGAGCTGTCCGCTTCCCGGTTCTAGTCTGCAACATATAAAGTTTACCTTTTTCGATTGTAAACTCGATATCCTGCATATCTTTATAGTGTTTCTCCAAAATTTTACGAATTTTGGCCAGCTGCGCGTAACTGTCGGGCAGAACCTCTTCCATTGCGGGAAGATCCCCCTCTTTATGTTTTGCCAGGTTGATCGGCTGTGGCGTCCGGATTCCGGCGACCACGTCTTCCCCCTGAGCATTGACCAGATACTCACCGTAGAAATAGTTCTCCCCGGTTGCTGGGTCACGGGTAAAAGCAACACCAGTTGCACAATCATCGCCCATATTACCAAAAACCATCCCCTGAACATTCACAGCGGTTCCCCAATCACTGGGAATTGCATGCAGCTTTCGATAGGTCACCGCACGCGGGGTCATCCATGAACCGAAAACAGCACCGATAGCTTCCCAAAGCTGTTGTGTAGGATCTTCCGGAAAGTCTTCATTCAAATTTTCTTTGTAGCTTGCCTTAAATTCACTCACCAGTTGCTTCAGATCTTCTGCTGACAGCTCAGTATCCAAATCAACACCCTTCTCTTCTTTTTTCTGCACCAGAATTTTGGCAAAAACTTCACCATTCATCCCTTTAACAACATTGGCGTACATCTGAATGAAGCGGCGGTAAGAGTCATAGGCAAAACGGGGGTCATGACTCTGGCGGATAACGCCCTGAATGGTCTGATCGTTCAATCCCAGGTTTAAAACCGTATCCATCATCCCCGGCATTGAGGCGCGTGCGCCCGAGCGAACGGAAACAAGCAACGGATTCTGACTATCGCCAAAGCCTTTATCCATTCGTTGTTCAAGAGTCTTTAACGCATGGGAAACATCGTCACGCAGACTATCAGGATAAGCATGATTATTTTCGTAATATGCGGTGCAAACTTCTGTCGTCAGTGTAAAACCCGGGGGAACCGGCAGACCGATAGAGGTCATTTCAGCAAGATTGGCACCCTTGCCTCCCAGCAGTTCTTTCATTGACCCGTCACCATCAGCTTTACCAGCACCAAAGGCATAAACAAGTTCAGACATTTCGTTGCTCCTTCTCAAAAAAAATCAGATCTAATATCATGTCAGGCTATCCGACGAAAATCGGCAATTCCCTTGAATAAACCAGCAATACTGGTTAACAATGCCAGTCTATTTTTTTTAACCGCCTCATCATCTACCATAACCATAACACTTTCAAAGAAAGCATCAACTGGTGGACGCAATCCGGCAATTATTGACAGAGCCTGGGTGTAATCCCGCTCGGAAATATATTTTTTAACTTTAGCTTCCACCTCTTGCAGGTTTTCAAAAAGAATTTTCTCACAATCCTCAGTTAACAGCGCCGGATCAACAGGTTGATCCAAGCCTTCCTTAATAATATTTTCAACCCGTTTAAATGCAACGGCTAGAGGTTCAAAATTATCCAATCGTTTCAGTGCAGATAAAGCCTTTATCCTGTCAAGTGCATCGGCGGGCTCATCAAAAGAAGCACTGAGGACGGCATCGATAACATCCCCGGGGTAGTCTTTTCCTGACAACATATTCACCAACCGTAAACGGATAAATTCGATGACATCGGCAACAATCTCTTCGGCAATACGCTGCCTTTTGGTTTCTAGCAACGCTACGCTTTTAGCAACCAATTGGGGGATTGAAATGGGATAACCACGATCCAGAATAATCGCGAGAAGACCTATTGCACTGCGGCGCAAAGCATATGGATCGGCAGTTCCAGTCGGAATTAAGCCGACGCTAAAACAACCACAAATAGTATCAATCTTATCTGCCAGAGAGACAAAAGCACCGATATCGTCGCCTGGCAGCTCACCGCCAGCTTGAATCGGCAGATAATGTTCATAAATGGCCGTCGCAATACGCGGATCTTCCCCTTCCTGCAACGCGTACTCACGCCCCATAACCCCCTGTAATTCTGGGAATTCATAAACCATTCCGGTTTCTAGGTCGCATTTCGCCAGAGTTGCTGCACGCTTTGTCAACGCAACAGTTTCTGGAGAAATTTGTTGTGCCAGATCAGTAGCAAGTTTGGTGAATCGTTCTACCTTCTCAAAACTGGTTCCCAATTTAGCCTGGTAGACGACTTTTTTTAATGCCTCAAGCCGGGTTTCCAATTTATTTTTCTGATCCTCTTGCCAGAAAAACATGGCATCTGACAAACGGGCTCTTAGAACCCGTTCATTCCCCGCAATGACAACCTGAGGATCGGTGGCATGGGTATTGGCAATGGTAATAAAGTGTGGAAGCAATTTCCCCTGCTGGTCAATCAGGGTAAAATAACGTTGATGCTCTCGCATACTGGTAATTAAAAGTTCCTGTGGGAGCTGTAAAAATTGATCTTCGATACTTCCAGCCAGCGCCTGCGGCGATTCAACCAAAAAGCTGACCTCTTCAAGTAATTCATCATCTTGATTGATTTGACCGCCAAGATTTTGCGCTAATTGTCCAAGTTGTTTTTCTATTAACCGCCTCCGCTTAGCAATCTCAGGAATAACATGGTGCTGTTCAGCTTGCAGCAGATAATCAGCAACACCGGTTATAGTAAATTCTCCCGGTGCCATAAAGCGGTGTCCTCTGGAAAGATTTCCACTTTGCAGATCACCAAAAGTAAACGGGACAACTTGACCATCATAAACAGCGACAATCCAGTGCATCGGCCGGGCAAAACGAACCTCAAGATCCTTCCAACGCATTGATTTTTTAAATGATATCTTACTCACAACACGTGGTAAAATCTGCCGTAATTCTGTTGTCGTTTCGCCTCCCTCGATCACCTTTGAGATAAACAGGTATTCTCCCTTTGGGGACTTAATTGTTTTTAAATCTGCAACCGCGACACCATTGGTTCGGGCAAATCCTTCAGCGGCTTTGGTTGGGTTGCCCTCTGAATCAAAAGCAATGCGGACAGGAGGTCCAGTTATTTTCAGATCCTGGCGTTGTTGTACACGAGCAACATCTTTGATCGAGATAGCAAGTCTTCTTGGCGTGGCAAACGTTTGAACTTCACCAAAAGAAATGCGTGCATGCTCTAACTCCTGACAAAGTTGCTTTTGGATATCCTGTAAAGCCAGCGGAATAAGCCCTGCCGGGATTTCTTCAGTCCCCAGTTCGAGAAACAGTTCAGCAGACATGTATCACTCCAATGAAGTAGGTACCGACAAAGTCGGCAACAATTAAAATATTATTTTTTCAGTAACGGGTGGCCAAGCTGCTCTCGCTGCTTGATATAACCAGCGGCACAAAGTTTTGACATATTTCGAACTCTGCCGATATAGCTTGCCCGTTCGGTCACCGAAATTGCACTTCTGGCATCAAGAAGATTAAAAGCATGGGAACATTTTAAAACAAAATCATAAGCGGGGAAAACGAGATCTTTCGCAACCAGTTGCAGAGATTCTTTCTCATACATATCGAAAAGTTGAAAAAGCATGTCCGTATCCGCTTCCTCAAAATTATAATGGGAAAATTGCACTTCTGTCTGATGGTGAATATCACCATATTTAATGCCATCCACCCACTCCAGGTCGTAAACATTATCAACCCCCTGCAGATACATAGCAATACGTTCAATCCCATAAGTGATCTCACCCGGGATAGGTTTCAGTTCAAAGCCACCACACTGTTGAAAATAAGTAAACTGGGTAATTTCCATCCCATCCAACCAGACTTCCCAACCTAAACCCCAAGCACCCAGAGTCGGTGATTCCCAATCATCCTCAACAAATCTGATATCGTGAGCCAGCGGATCAACACCAAAACTTTTGAGGGAATCAAGATACAGATCCTGAATATTCTGAGGTGATGGCTTCAGGAGAACTTGGAACTGATAGTAATGTTGCAGACGATTGGGGTTTTCACCATAACGTCCATCGGTAGGACGGCGCGAAGGTTCAACATAAGCGACTTTCCAGGGTTCGGGGCCAAGCGCACGCAAAAATGTGGCCGGATTAAAGGTGCCAGCACCTTTTTCAATATCATACGGTTGCTGGATAATACAGCCCTGCTCAGCCCAATAGTTCTGTAGCGAAAGAATTAAATTCTGAAAAGTCACAATACCTCCATAAAGACTGAAATCCGCCATAAAAAACAGGATATATAGATACGAAAAGGAAGCGCGAGTTTAGCTCTCGCCCTTTAAGTTGTCAAGAATTGCAATGGATTTATCAAGGGCGTGGTCAGGAAAAAAACTTCAGTGATTTTGGTTCTCTTGGCAAAACTTGCTGGAGAACCTGTCGAAGGAGAGAGCCTCCCTCTTGAAGCGTTTTTTGACTGAATGAAAATCCTTCAAATTGTCGATGCGCAACCTTAAGTGAACGAGCCAGAGATCCGATGGTCGCCAGCGCTACCGGTATGCCGGTTGACCCTGCACAGTCAAGACAAAGGCTCCCCCCACGGGTGGCGTTAAAACGGATCAACTCATTATCAAAAATTTTGAGACATTCACTACAGTGAAGCAAGTGAGGCATATATCCAAGCAGATAGATCAGGCGCAGCTCAAATAACAGCCTTGCACTGGTCCCATCACCTCCGCGCTCTAGAAAGTCGAGGAAACTGCAGAGTAATTCATAAACAAGTTGATGAGCTTGCCCTTCCTCCAGTAACAAGCTAACCAGTTCGACACCATAACTGGCCAGTGCAAGCCGTTGCAACTCATCGCGCAATCCAAAGCGTGAGGTGATCAACTCAGCATCCTGCAACAACCAGAAGGCTCCACGGCCTTCCTTCCATTGAAATAGTGCTTGGGTGAATGGCTCAAGAACTGCACCAAAACGTTTGCGACTTTTGCGGGCAGACTTAGCAAATCCCTTTTGCAGACCGTACTCAGAGGTAAAGAGAGTCAGAATGATATCCGACTCTCCATAGTTCGTATGGCTTAAAACCAGAGCCTCACAACTTTGTAACCGATGTCCCATGGGTTTTGTTAACTCAGATAAAAGGGGATCAGATCAAGAGATAATACTGGTTCCTATGATTATATTTAACCCTAGAAACAGCAGATTCTAGGTTAAATAGGGAAGAAACAGCGTTGCCGTACTAAAATAGATCAGAATTCCAGTAATATCGTTAACCGTCTGCACAAATGGACTTGAAGCGATGGCAGGATCAACCCCTACTTTTTTAAAGAAGGCGGTGACGAGAACCCCCATACAGGCAGCAACCGTGATTGCCGTAACCATTGCTACCCCAACCACCAAACCTAAATAGAGGTTCTGGTGCCAGACTGAAGCCACCACAGCAATAACCAAACCACAGACCAGTCCCATGATCAAACCAACCCTTAACTCTTTCAAAAAAACCTGTCGGATCATAGAAAAGTCGATTTTCCCAGTAGCAAAACCTCGAACCAGAATTGTTGAGGTTTGGCCACCAACATTCCCACCCATACCGGTAATAACAGGAATAAACGAAATCAACATAATTGCTTGCTCTAACGTTGCCCGGTAATACCACATTAATGCCCCGGTGATGACGCCACCGCCAAGGGTTGTCAACAACCAGGGGAGGCGTAAGCGAGCAATCCGAAATGATCTATACCCCAACAGAAGCTCTTCTTCACTGGTTCCTGCCATCCGTAAAATATCTTCTGTTGCTTCATCACGCATGACATCGATAACATCATCAACTGTTATCAGCCCCAGCAATTTCCCTTGATCATCGACCACCGGAATTGCCAAAATGTTATATTTAGCAACCAGACCAGCAACCTCTTCCTGATCCATATCCGTTCTGACCCGCATAACATTGGTCGACATAATCTCGGACAGTTTGGTCCCCGGTGGCACAGTCAGCAATTGCCTTAACGACAACACTCCAACAAGATGATTATGTTCATCAGTGACATAAACATAGAAAACCATTTCATAATCTTCTGAGTCCTGAAGCGCCTCAATGGCAGCCTTAACAGAAGTGTCTTGCTGAAGAGAGAAAACATCCGTTGACATGATGCTACCAGCAGTTTCTTCATCATATCCAAGCAAATGCTCAACGTCTTCAGACTGATCACCATGTAACTCCGTCAGAATTTCCTCAGCCAACTCTTCAGGCAAACTCCTGATAAAAACAGCACTATCATCATCGGCCAGTTCATGAACAATAGAGATCAGGTAGTTTTTATCCAGGAGTTCAGCAAGTTGTGGCCAGGATTCCGGCTCTAGCTCAGCCAAAACATCGGCAACGCGATCGAGACCAGGGGTTAATTCCAGGAGGGTTTTTTGATCATTAATATCTAAATAGCGAAATAAGTGGGCGATATCTGCGGGGTGTATTTTACCAAGGGCTTTCTTTAAATTTGAGGTAGCGCCGCGACGAAGTAGTTTACTTACAGTTCCCTGCAGAACCTGCATTTTTTGTTCGTGCATAAGTAACACCTGAGCTTAAATAAGAGTGGGTAGTTAGGATCGATTGAAAATTAGCACTCAGTTCCCTGCAGAGTCAATGTAATCAGGAGGGTGCAAATAAAACAGGGGGCAAAGAATAAACCTTTGCCCCCTGATGAACCTATACTTGTGAAAGTTATTTTAAAAATTATTTTAAAAATTATTTTCTAAACTGTTTTTTTATCAGCTTCAGAATTTTCTACAACAGATTCTTTAGAAACTTCTGGATCAGCTTTTTGTTTTGGGACAAAGCCTTCCTCAACCAACTCAATAATTGCCATTGGAGCATTATCACCTTGACGATTCTCAAGCTTAATAATGCGAGTATAACCACCAGGACGATCAGTAAATCGTGGCGCAATCATTGCAAACAACTTGGTGACAACCTTCTGATCAGGAATAACCTGAAGTGCTTGTCGACGGGCATGAAGATCACCTCGCTTGCCAAGCGTTATCATTTTATCAACCAGGATTCGAAGTTCCTTAGCGCGAGTAACGGTTGTGGTAATTCTTTCGATTTCAAAAAAAGAAGTGACCATATTTCGCATCATATGTTGACGATGATCAGGCTTACGACCTAGACGTCTGCCAGATTTATTGTGGCGCATTGCTATTGTTCCTTTCTAAAAACCAATCAAAGGGAGACTATTCGTCGTCATGACCCTTTTGAATCAATTTCAAATAATCAGGATCTGGAAAACTGTCCAATTTCACACCGAGACCTAAACCCATCTCAGCAAGGATATCTTTAATTTCATTCAGAGACTTCCTACCAAAGTTCTGGGTTTTCAGCATTTCTGCTTCTGACTTCTGCACCAGCTCACCAATGAGGTTAATCTGGGCATTTTTTAAGCAGTTAGCGCTACGGACAGACAGTTCCAGCTCTTCAACCGAACGATAAAGATTTTCATTGATCTTCTGTTTTTCGCTATTTTCTTCTTCAACAACCGGCTCGTCTGCCTCATCAAAATTGATGAAAATTTGCAACTGCTCTTTATAAATCTTAGCAGCATAGGCAACAGCATCTTCTGGTTTAACACTACCATCAGTCGATACTTCAAGAGTTAATTTGTCATAGTCCGTTATCTGTCCTACACGTGCATTGGAAACAGTATAATTCACTTTTGCGATCGGGGAGAAAATTGCATCGATTGGGATAGTTCCAACCGGGGCATCTTCATCACGATTCTTTTCAGCAAAAACATAACCCTTACCCATCGCAACAGTCATATCAATTTCAAGATCAGTCTCGTCACCACAGGTTGCAATCGGATGATCGGGATTTAGAATCTCAACATTAGTGTCAGTGATAATATCACCAGCCTTAATGATACCAGCACCCTTTTGCACAATCCGGACGTTGCGAGGATCATGACCATGCAGTAGTACTTTTACACCTTTTAAATTAA
This sequence comes from Desulfuromusa sp., assembly GCA_045047095.1. Taxonomy (GTDB): domain Bacteria; phylum Desulfobacterota; class Desulfuromonadia; order Desulfuromonadales; family Geopsychrobacteraceae; genus Desulfuromusa. The sequence goes on from JASFYS010000206.1 coordinate 22,786, forward strand.
GGATAATATCGGTGACATCTTCAGTGACGCCGCCAACACTTGAAAACTCGTGCTGGACATTTTTAATGCGCACAGAAGTTATTGCAGCACCCTGAAGAGAAGATAAAAGGATGCGACGTAGCGAATTTCCAAGAGTTGTACCAAAACCACGCTCAAATGGTTCTGCAACAAATTTACCATAGGTTCCGGTTAACTCTGTTGCCTCCAAACGTGTTGGCTTGATCAGATCTCTCCAATTCTTGTACATATGTAAATTCTCCCTCTCAAGAGACCCTGATGAGGTTATCAATTATTTAGAGTAAAGTTCAACAATCAACTGTTCCTGGAACTCTGGCGTGGTCAATTCACTTCGTACTGGCAGGGTCTTGATGGTGCCTTTAAAAGTATCGCGCTCAAGTTCAACCCAAGACGGCAACCCACGACGCATGACACTATCTAAAGATTCGTTGATACAAGCAACTTCTCGACTCTTCTCGCGTAAACTAACAACATCATTCGGACGCACTAAATATGATGGAATGTTAACTTTTTGTCCATTCACTTGAAAGTGGCCATGACGAACTAAAGTCCGTGCCTGTGCCCGCGATACAGAAAAGCCAAGACGGTAAATAGCACTATCTAAGCGACGTTCAAGCAGAATCAAAAGATTCTCCCCGGTAACACCTTTCATACGGTCAGCCTTGGAAAAATAGAGTCTAAACTGTTTTTCCTGCAAGCCGTAAGTACGTTTCACCTTTTGTTTTTCTCGCAACTGAGTACCATAATCAGAAACCTTGGTACGGCGTTGACCATGTTGACCTGGAGCATAATTACGCCGCTCCAAAGCACATTTATCGGTATAACATCTGTCCCCTTTCAGGAACAGTTTAGAATTTTCTCTTCTGCACTGTCTGCAGACCGGACCAGAGTATCTAGACAACTTCTTCCTCCTCGATGCTTAAACGCGACGACGCTTTGGGGGACGACAACCATTGTGAGGTATCGGTGTTACGTCCTTAATCATAGTAACTGTCAAACCAGCCAGTGAAAGTGCGCGCAAAGCTGATTCACGACCACTACCCGGGCCTTTCACGTAGGCCTCAACTGAACGCATACCGTGCTCCATAGCCTTGGTTGCTGCATCTTCTGCAGCTATCTGTGCAGCAAATGGAGTACTCTTCCGAGAGCCTTTAAAACCCTTTGCTCCTGAAGTAGACCAGGCGACAACATTACCCACCGGATCACAAATCGTCACGATAGTATTATTAAAAGTGGACTGAATATGAACCACACCTTTAGCAATATTTTTCTTTTCTACTTTTTTACGAACGACTTTTTTACCTGATTTAGCCATGATAACTCCGCTTATTTTTTCTTACCGGCTACGGTCTTCTTCGGACCCTTACGAGTCCGTGAATTATTTTTGGTATTTTGACCGCGCACTGGCAAACCTCTACGATGGCGCAAGCCACGATAACAGCCAAGATCCATTAATCGCTTGATATTCATGGTCAACTCGCGACGTAAATCACCTTCTACATGGCAATCCTTATCAACCAATTCACGAATCTTAACAAGCTCAGATTCTGTCAAATCATCAGTGCGGGCATTAAAATCAACACCAGCCTGTGAAAGAATATTTTGCGACGTAGTGCGCCCAATCCCATAAATATAGGTCATGGCCACTTCAATGCGTTTATTACGCGGTAAATCGACTCCAGCAATACGTGCCAATTTTTCCTCCTAGGGCCTTATCCCTGTCTTTGCTTGTGTTTGGGATTCTCGCAGATGATCCTGATAACACCTTTGCGCTTAACAACTTTGCACTTATCACAGATCTTCTTAACCGAAGCTCTAACCTTCATTTTGAGATCCTTTTCCTATCAATTTCATCTATCAACAACGATAGATCCAACTCTTGCTTCAAATATTAAATACGGGTCAGTATTTCAGGCCCGTTTTCGGTAATTACAATTGTATGCTCAAAATGAGCTGAACGTTTGCCATCAGCCGTTACAGCCGTCCATCCGTCATCCAATACCTTAACTTCCGGCGAACCAACGTTAACCATCGGCTCAATTGCGACAGTCATACCTTCTTTCAAGATTGGACCGCGTCCTGGAGCCCCATAGTTTGGTATCTGTGGATCTTCATGCAACTGACGACCAATACCATGTCCTACAAATTCCCGGACGACACTGAAACCATCTCTTTCGACCCGAGTCTGGACAGCATTAGATATATCCGAAAGATACCGACCCGGCAATGCTGCCGCAATTCCAGCCTGCAAAGAATCCTGGGTTACTTGCAACAACCGTGTGGTGCCTTCATCAATCTCACCAACCGGAACAGTTATAGCCGAGTCACCAAAAAAACCATCGATAACCAGACCAAAATCGATACTGAGGATATCACCATCAAGCAATGGATTTTGATCTGCAAACCCGTGGACAACTCTGTCATTCGGCGAGGCGCAAATAGTGAAAGGGAAGCCACCATAACCCTTGAAAGCCGGTCGTGCTTTCCATTTAATACACTGTTGTTCAGCCAACTGATCAAGCTGTAATGTTGTCACCCCTGGTCTTACCTTTTCACGGAGCAGCTGTAACACTTCCGCAACCATACGACCAGCTCTGCGCATCTTATCAATTTCAGCGCGGGACTTAATAATAATCAATTCAACTGCCTTGAAGGGTTGTGATTATCGCCTGGTGGACAGCTTTGATTTCGCCCATACCATCAACGACCGTCAACAAACCTTCATTTCGATAGTAGTCTTCCAATGGCGATGTCTGTTGGTGATAGACCTGCATACGATTACGAATTGTTTCTTCACAATCATCGTCACGCTGCACCAACTTTCCACCACAATAACGACATGATCCATCTGCTGCTGGCGGGTCATACTGTAGATGAAAACCCTTACCACAAGCTGAGCAAGTTCGGCGTCCAGTCAACCGGCTGACCAATGCATCAGTTTCTACCTGTAACGAAATAACCGCATCAAGTTGCATATCTAATTCGGCAAGAACACGCTTCAATGCGTCAGCTTGCGGTTGAGTACGGGGAAAACCATCAAGGATAAAACCCTCAGCACAATCTTCAGCTTGTAGACGCTCACGTACGATTCCAACGACAACCTCATCAGGAACCAGATCACCAGCGTCCATAGACTCTTTTGCCTTAATTCCCATCGGCGATTTAGCCTGAACAGCGGCGCGAAGCATATCCCCAGTTGAAATTTGGGGGATACCGTATTTATCCATCAGCAGCGCTGCCTGCGTACCCTTACCAGCCCCCGGTGGTCCAAGTAAAATCATCTTCATTGGGCTACCAATCCTAACCGTGGCGACCTTTAAGAGTCACACCCTTCATAAATCCTTCATAGGATCTGGAGATCAAATGAGCTTCAATTTGTGACGCTGTATCCATTCCAACACCAACAACGATCAGCAAAGATGTCCCACCAAAAAAGAAAGGAACATTCAATTGGCTGATTAATAACGTTGGCAGGACACAAACCACTGAGATATAAATCGCTCCAACAAAAGTAAGGCGACTTAAAACCATGTCCAAATAATCAGCGGTTTCTTTACCCGGACGGATACCAGGGACAAAGCCACCTTGATTTTTTACATTATCAGCAACATTGACAGGGTTAAAGGTTATAGCCGTGTAGAAGTAGCAAAAGAAAACAATAAAAGCAACATAAAAAACGTTATAGACCCAATGTGATGGCGACAGATAAACAGACATGGTTTTAACCCATGGAGCATCAATAAAATTGGCTATCGTCGCAGGAAACATCATAATTGAACTTGCAAAGATAGGTGGAATTACACCACTCATATTGATTTTTAAAGGCAGATGGCTCGCTTGCCCACCCATATTACGCATGCCAACAACACGCTTTGCATAGTGAATCGGTACACGCCGTTGAGCACGTTCCATAAACACAATTGCTGCAACGGTTACCAACATCAATGCAAGGATAAAGAGAACAACGGTCGGCGTCATCGCGCTGGTCCGAACTAAGCGAATCGAGTTGACAATAGCAGACGGCATTCCCGCCACGATCCCGGCAAAAATAATCAATGAAATACCATTACCAATACCACGTTCAGTAATTTGCTCACCAAGCCACATGATAAACGCAGTCCCCGCAGTCAGGGTAATAACCGTCATCAGCATAAATCCTAAACCAGGATTAGGAACCACTGGATCCCCAGCTGGACCCACCATTGACTGTAACCCGGTTGCAATACCAATACCCTGAATGACTGCCAGGATAATTGTTCCATAGCGGGTATACTCAGTGATCTTTTTGCGCCCCTGTTCACCATCTTTAGATAGCTTCTCAATAGGCTCAAAAACAACCGTCAAAAGTTGTAAAATAATTGACGAACTGATGTATGGCATAATGCCGAGGGCAAAAACTGTCATTCGCCGCAAAGCACCGCCAGTAAAAGCGCTTACTAGGCCGAGCAACGTCCCTTCAGTCCCTTCAAAAAATTTAGACAGGACATGGGCATCAATTCCGGGAGTTGGAACATGACAACCGATCCGGTATACCGCCAGTAGAGACAGAGTAAAAAGAATCCTCCGCCGCAGCTCTGGGATAGCTAGAATATTCTGCAGCGTCGACATGACTTAGAGAACCTCAACCTTACCACCAGCAGCTTCAATCTTTGCTACTGCCGATTTACTGAACTTATGAGCATAAACAGTCAACGCTTTAGATAAATCGCCATCTGCCAGAATTTTGATGCCGTCTTTGAGGCCATTAACAAGCCCGGACTGGCCATATTGCTCCAGATCGATAACAGCACCTGACTCAAAGACCTCAAGATCGCGCAAGTTCACCAGATTATAGGTTTTCTTATTTCTGGAAACAAAACCACGCTTTGGAATTCTCCGTTGAAGCGGCATTTGCCCACCTTCAAAACCGGGTTTTACACCGCCGCCACTGCGAGCATTTTGACCCTTGTGCCCTTTGCCAGAAGTTTTTCCGGTTCCAGAGCCAGGCCCACGACCAATACGTTTTCTATTTTTTGTAGAACCGGGAACCGGTTTTAGATTGCTTAAATCCATCTTGCTATCCTCTGCGTGTTATCAGTCTTCAACCACTACCATATGCTCAACCTTACGGATCATTCCACGAATTTCTGCGGTGTCCTGCAAAGTTACTGTTTGGTGGAGACGATTCAATCCTAGACCTTTAAGCACTTTGGCAAAATAAGCCTTACGACCAATCGGACTTTTCTTCAGGGTGACTTTGACTTCCGCCGCCATTGTTTTGTTCTCCTAAATCCAGAAAACTCTCAGCTCTTGACAATGCCACGACGGGCATTAATTTCTTCAGGGCTTTTGAGCATTTTAAGCGCATTCATTGTTGCCTTAACCACATTATGCGGGTTGTTCGAACCTAGACATTTGGTCAAGATATTTCCAATTCCAACAGCTTCCAGAATCGGACGAACAGCACCACCGGCAATAACACCCGTACCATCCGAAGCCGGCTTCAGAAGAACCCTTCCTGCACCAAACTTCCCAATAACATCGTAAGGGATGGTTCGTCCCTCTTGGATAGGAACTTTTATCAAGCTTTTTTTGGCCTTTTCAACACCCTTACGGATCGCTTCTGGGACTTCTTTTGCCTTACCTAGTCCGTAGCCAACATGACCATTCCCATCACCAACAATGACAAGGGCAGAAAAACTAAATCGACGACCACCTTTGACAACTTTGGAGTTACGGTTGATATGAACAACCCGGTCAGTTAATTCTAATTCATTGGGATCTATGTGCAGCACAAACATTCTCCTCTAGAGCTTCAATCCGGCTTCTCTTGCAGCATCAGCTAAAGCTTGTATGCGGCCTTGATATAGGAAACCGTTACGGTCGAATACGACGTTGGTAATATTCTGGTTCAGAGCTTTTTTAGCAATTGCACTACCAACTGCCTTAGCCGCACCTAAATTCCCACAACTAGCCAATTCAACATCTTTACCAAGTGTTGAAGCTGAAACCAAAGTCTTACCGGTTACATCCTCAATAATTTGCGCATAAATATGCTTGGCACTACGAAAAACCGAAAGGCGAGGACACTCACTCGTTCCACGTATCTTTTTTCTAACCCGTGCCTGACGCTTTAATCTTGAAACACGCCTCTTTTGGGAAACATCCACTGTTATGCTCCTTACTGAAATTCTTCTTACTTACCAGTTTTACCAGCCTTACGCATGATATGTTCATCCGCATACTTGATCCCCTTACCCTTATAAGGCTCAGGCTTGCGGTATGAACGAATCTTTGCGGCGGCAGAACCAACAAGTTGCTTATCTATCCCCACAACGGAGAGCTTGGTCTGTTTTTCAATCTCTACGTTTATGCCCTCAGGGATGGCATAGACAACGGGATGAGAATAACCGAGAGATAAAGTCAGAGTGTTTCCACTGATCTCAGCGCGATAGCCAACACCATTTATCTCTAAATCTTTTTTAAATCCAGCAGTTACCCCAACAACCATGTTATTAATCAAAGCTCTCGTCAACCCGTGTAATGCAGCATCCTGCTTGCTATCCGAGGGTCGCGCAACCTTGATTTGATCAGTTTCAACCGCGATAGTCATTCGCTCATGGAGCTCTTGTGAAAGAGAACCTTTTGGACCAACGACAGTCATGACATTTCCATCAAGCGAAATCTCGACATTCGCTGGGATAGTAACTGGTAATTTACCGATACGTGACATTTTTTGAAGCTCCTTGTTCTGCTATTACCAAACGGTACAAACAACTTCGCCACCTACTTGAGCCTGGCGAGCAGAAACATCATCAAGAACCCCTATAGATGTCGACAGAATCGAAGCACCAAGGCCGTTCTTTACTCGTGGAATATCATCCTTACCAACATAAACTCGACGTCCTGGAGTAGAAATACGTTTAATTTCATGGATGATAGGTTCTTGATTTTCATCATACTTCAGATAAATTCGCAGGATCCCCTGCTTATTATCACTGATAACTTTTGAATTTTTAATATAACCAAGATCTTTTAATACACTTGCAACTGCTACCTTAACATTACTTGATGGCATATCAAGCTTTGCGTGACCAGCCATTCCAGCATTGCGAATGCGAGTCAACATATCTGCCATCGGATCGGTCATAGACATGGGTGGATCTCCTTCTTGCTGTTACCAGCTGGACTTGACAACACCAGGGAGTTTTCCTTCGGATGCCAGTTTCCGCAGACATATTCTGCACATATCAAATTTACGATAATAAGCGCGCGGACGGCCACATATCGGACAGCGATTATACTCACGAACCGCAAACTTTTTAGGCCGTTTTGATTTGGCAATCATCGATTTCTTCGCCACAATATCCTCCGCTCTTCAGCTTTATTTTCTAAATGGCATGCCGAGGCCAGTCAATAGAGCACGACCTTCCTCGTCAGTTTTAGCCGTTGTTACAATCGTGATATTCAAACCGGATACCTGAGCAATCTTATCCAGATCAATCTCCGGAAATATCAGCTGCTCACGAATTCCCAAGGTATAATTACCCCGACCATCAAAAGCCTTGGCAGAAATTCCCTTAAAATCACGAACCCGAGGTAAAGCAACATTGACCAGGCGGTCAAGAAACTCCCAAGCACGATCCTGTCGCAATGTCACACATGCACCAATGGACATTTCTTCGCGCAGTTTAAAACTTGCAATCGCTTTTTTTGACTTGGTTATTATCGCCTTCTGACCACTGATCCGCGCCAACTCGTCCACCGCGGATTCCAGCAATTTGGGGTTTTGTATTGCCTCACCAAGCCCCATATTTAAAACAATTTTTTCAATCCGAGGAACTTCCATAACTGTCTTATACTGAAATTCCTTAATCAGGGCAGGTACCTGCTCCTGAAGATATGCCTGTTTTAACCTGGCCATCAAACTCTCCGTTTATTTATCAACACTCTCGTTACATTTCTTACAGTAACGAGTTTTAGTTCCATCTTCTAGCAACCGGAGACCCGTACGCGTCGCCTGGTTACAAGACCCACAAACCAGCATAACATTCGAGAGATTCAAGGGGGCTTCCTTCTCAACAATCCCACCCTCTGGATTTAGCTGATTCGGGCGCGTATGGCGCTTGATAACGTTGAGGCTTTCAACCACAACGCGTCCCTTACCAGGAAGTACGCGCAAAACTTTGCCAGTTTTACCCCGCTCTTTCCCAGCAATAATTTCTACCATGTCATTTTTCTTAACATGTAACTTAATAATAGACATCGCTTGGATACTCCAACTTTCTAATTTTATAAAACTTCAGGAGCCAATGAAACAATTTTCATGAAATGTCGAGCTCGCAACTCTCTGGCAACAGGGCCAAAAATACGCGTTCCGAGAGGTTCATTTCCGACACCAACAACAACGGCTGAGTTGCCATCGAAGCGGATAAAAGACCCATCTGGACGTGGCACTTCTTTAGCAGTACGCACGATAACTGCACGCACAACATCACCTTTTTTTACCTTGGAATTTGGCAATGCTTCTTTGACACTACAGATGATGATATCACCAATCCCGGCGTACTTACGCTTTGATCCTCCAGGAACTTTGATACAACAAAGTTTCTTAGCTCCGGAGTTATCTGCCACACTAAGCATGGTTTGCATTTGGATCATACTAACTCTCCTACGCGGTAACGGCTTTTTCTAAAATCTGCCGTACACGCCAGCGCTTGCCTTTTGACAGTGGTCTTGACTCAACAATGAGAACTTTATCACCAATACCACAACTGTTAACCTCGTCATGAGCCTTACAGCTTACTTTGCGCTTGATGAATTTTTTATAAACATTGTGTTTAACCAACTCGTCAACCCTAACAACAACGGTCTTGTCCATCTTGTCGCTGACAACAATACCGACACGGGTACTTCTATTACCTCGTTCTTGGCTCATTTTTCCTCACCCACACTAAGCATTCAGCTTACCAGAAAGAACAGTCTTCACCCGGGCAACATCTTTACGAACCTGTGAAACCCTAGCTGAATTCTCTAGATGTCCAGTATGCAACTGGAATCTCAGGTTGAATAATTCCTGCTGCAATTCTTGTGTTTTAGTTTGCAATTCATCGACACTGAGATCTTTGATTTCACTAACTTTCATCGCCAACCTCTCTTTTGATAAACCTGGTTTTTATTGGAAGCTTACTTGCACCAAGACGAAAAGCCTCACGTGCAACCTCCTCTGTGACACCCTGCATCTCATACATAATATGCCCAGGCTTAACAACAGCAACCCATTTTTCTGGAGAGCCCTTACCTTTGCCCATCCGGGTTTCAGCAGGCTTGCTGGTTAATGGCTTATGCGGAAATGAGCGAATCCAGATCTTTCCACCCCGCTTAATATAGCGAGTCATTGCACGACGTGCTGCCTCAATTTGACGTGCGGTAAGCCAAGTACACTCTAAGGCCTGCAAACCGAAATCGCCAAAGTTCACATCTGTACCACGCGATGCCTGACCGGTCATCCGTCCAGTAAACTGTTTTCTACGCTTAACTTTTTTAGGCATTAACATGACAAACTACTCCTGATCAGCCAGCTGGCTGGACTTTCTCTTTCCCTAGCACCTCACCCTTAAAGATCAGTACCTTCACACCAATAATGCCATAGGTCGTCATTGCTTCTGCAAACCCATAATCAATATCAGCACGCAAGGTATGTAGAGGCACACGGCCTTCACGATACCATTCAGTTCGACTCATCTCAGCACCGCCAAGACGGCCAGCACAATTAATCTTTATTCCTTTTGCCCCAAACTTAAGTGCCATACTGACACTACGTTTCATAGCGCGACGGAAAGCTACGCGTCTTTCTAATTGCAAGACAATATTCTCAGCAACAAGCTGTGCATCAACTTCTGGCTTACGCACCTCTTGGATATTAATAAAACATTCATCATTGGTAATTTTAGCAAGTTCTTTTTTCAGAACCTCAACCTCAGCACCTTTTTTACCAATGATAATCCCTGGGCGCGCAGCAAAAATATTAATTTTGACTTTATTTGCAGCGCGTTCCAGTTCAATTTTAGAAATACCAGCGTGATACAACCGCTTTTTTAGAAAATTGCGCAATTTCAAATCAGCATGCAACTTTTCTGCATAATCAGAATCCGCATACCAGCGAGATTCCCAAGTCCGGTTAATTCCCAGACGAAATCCTATCGGATGAACTTTCTGGCCCAAAGGGACACCTCCTCGACTTACTTGACGTCCAGAATCACAGTAATGTGACTGGTTGGCTTACGAATTCGGCTGGCACGTCCCTGAGCGCGAGGCATGAAACGTTTGAGCACGGGACCCTGATCAACCATAACTGTTTTTACAAACAGCTGATCCACATCAGACACGCCTCCTTGCTCAGCATTAGCAACAGCAGATTTCAACAGTTTAGACAAAATGGGAGCGGTTTTCTGCGGTGAAACTTGCAGGATATTCATTGCATCCTGAATTCCTTTACCACGCACCATATCAACAACGAGCCTTGCCTTGCGAGGCGAGAGTCGTACATTTCTCAATTTTGCTTGTGATTCCATCTTTGGTACTCCTGTCAGAAGTTAGAATACTATCTGACCTTGCTCTTTCTATCACTTCCGTGCCCGTAATATGTCCGGGTCGGCGCGAACTCTCCCAACTTATGCCCAACCATGTTTTCACTGACAAAAACAGGGATGAATTTTCTACCATTATGTACGGCAAAAGTCAGCCCGACAAACTCTGGAATGATCGTCGAGCGCCGAGACCAGGTCTTAATAACTTTATTCCGATTTGCATCACCCTCAAGATTCACATTACGCAACAGACACTCTTGAATATAGGGTCCTTTTTTTATTGATCTTGCCACGAGGTTCTCCTAAAGGCTTAAATTACTTTTTATTCCGACGACGCACAATAAATTTATCAGTCCGCCGGTTCGTTCTTGTCTTATAACCCTTCGTCGGCACACCCCAAGGAGTTACTGGGTGACGGCCACCTGAACTTTTTCCCTCGCCACCACCATGGGGATGGTCTACAGGGTTCATAGCAACACCGCGAGACTGGGGCCGTTTGCCTAACCAACGGTTTCGACCCGCTTTACCAATCTTAATTTTTTCAAAATCGAGATTACCCACCTGTCCGATGGTTGCGCGACAATCCTGAATGACCAGGCGAACCTCTCCCGAAGGCAATCGAAGCTGGGCATAACGCCCTTCTTTTGCGGCAATCATAGCATATGCGCCAGCACTTCTTGCCAATTGACCGCCCTTGCCAACCTTGAGTTCAACATTATGAACCCATGTCCCCAAAGGGATAGAGCGAATTGTCATTACGTTCCCAGGACGGATATCTGCTGAATCACTGGCAACGACGGTGTCGCCAACGTTCAAACCATTCGGTGCCAGAATATAGCGCTTCTCTCCATCAACATAGAATAACAACGCAATTCTAGCACTCCGATTGGGGTCATACTCAATCGCAGCAACCTTTGCAGGGACTTCGAGCTTATCACGAAGAAAATCAACGATTCGATACTGGCGCTTGTGCCCACCACCTGTATGACGCTTGGTTATACGTCCGGAGTTATTACGGCCGCCAGAACGTGTTAAAGGTGCCAACAAAGACTTTTCTGGCTTACCCTTGGTGATCTCTTCAAAAGTAGAAGAGGTCATGTGACGCCGACCATCCGAGGTGGGATTAAACTTCTTGATACCCATATTAACTACTCCATACCTGCAAAGCGCACAGCCTTACACACCATAAAAATCTATATTTTGACCTTCTTCGAGGGTCACATATGCCTTTTTCCAATTATTACGCTGACCCATATTGGCACCAACTCGCTTAGTCTTGCCACGTAACTGGATTGTATTGACAGCTTTAACTTTTACATCAAACGCCTTCTCGACTGCCTGCTTGATCTCAATTTTATTGGCGTCACGACCAACTTCGAAAGTAACTATTCCAGAGTTGTCTTTGAGCAAATTAGCTTTTTCAGAGATCAATGGCTTGCGAATAATTTCGTACATAGGTTTCATTTTTCTAAAGCTCCTTCAATCTCATTTACAGCAGCATCAGTCAAAACCAAATTAGGGTATTTAAGAACATCATAAACGTTAACCCCATCAGCTCGCAAAACCTTGACACTATGCAGGTTCCGCGCAGAAAGTTCAACCATAGAATCAGCTTGATCAATTATAAATAATGCCCCGTCAAACTCGAATCGCTTAACTAATTGGTCGAAAGACTTACTGCTGATCTTATCCATAGAAAGATCTTTAATTACCACCAGCTTGTCAGCCTGAAAACGCGCTGAAAGGGCACTACAAAGCGCTGCTTTTTTAACCTTGCGGTTAAGTTTAAAAGCATATGAACGGGGGGAAGGTCCAAACGCTGCACCACCGCCTACAAAATGGGGCGCACGAATCGTCCCCTGGCGTGCATTACCAGTTCCCTTCTGGCGATATGGTTTTTTACTTCCGCCAGCAACCGCACTACGGTTTTTAGTTGCGGCCGAACCCTGACGTCGTGCGGCAAGCTGGTAGCGAACCATATCGTGTAAAAGATATTCCTTAACTTCAGTGTTAAAAACATCTTCAGCAAGGTCACGCTCACCTACTTGTTTCTTGTTCTGGTCATAAACTGATACAGTTGCCATTTATCTACTCCTAAATCCGTAGGGTCTAAGCCTTGATTCCTTTGCGGATTTCAATCAAGCCATTCTTTGCCCCAGGGACAGCACCACGTACAAAAATAAGATTTTGCTCAGGGCGTACATCAACAACAATTAAATTCTGTGTCGTCACGCGAACATTACCCATTTGACCAGGCATCTTCTTGCCTTTGATGACCTTGGCAGGCCACGCAGACTGGCCAATGGCACCGGGTCGACGCTTAAACATAGAACCGTGGGTAGCACGACCACCAGAAAAGTTCCAGCGCTTAATTACACCCTGAAAACCCTTACCCTTACTCGTCCCAGTGATATCTACCCGGTCACCAGGGCTAAAAATATCACAGCATAACTGATCACCTACCGCACATTCACCGGTCAGCTTAAATTCACGCACAAATCCAAAAGCTCCCTTGCCGGTTTTTTTAAAATGTCCCATTTCTGGCTTATTGATCTTTCGGGACGCCTTAGCGAGGAAGCCAAGTTGAGCTGCTTCATATCCGTCAGTCGCAGTCGTCTTTTTCTGCAACACAGTACAGGGACCAACTTCCAGAATAGTCACTGGAATACGTTGCCCGTCAGCTGCAAACATCTGACTCATACCTATTTTTTTTCCTAATAATCCGTTGGTCATTACCGTGCCCTCAAATCTCTATAAGCGATTCTCTTAAAGCTTAATTTCAACATCAACGCCAGCCGAAAGATCAAGTTTCATCAAGGCATCCACCGTCTGCTGTGTTGGTTCCATGATATCAAGAAGGCGCTTGTGCGTCCGGATCTCAAATTGCTCACGGCTCTTTTTATCAACATGTGGACCACGCAACACACAGTACTTATTAATAATTGTTGGCAGTGGAATGGGACCCACCAAACGTGAACCAGTGCGCTTGGTTGTATCAACTATCTCAGCAACGGCAAGATCCAGTAAACTATGGTCGTAAGCCTTTAGACGAATTCGTATTTTTTGGGTAGACATTAATTTTTCCTCATATTACTCGATAACTTCACTAACCACACCGGCACCGACGGTACGGCCACCTTCGCGGATTGCAAAGCGCAGTTCTTTATCCATGGCGATCGGGGTGATC
>JASFYS010000207.1:0-9315 GCA_045047095.1 Desulfuromusa sp.
GGAACTCGCTCCTCCACCGATGCATTGCAAAGAACTTTGGTTTCACCACAACAAACAAGTACCGAACCTTCGGCATATTTAGTAAATTGACGTTGAAAGCTGATCGGTCTCAGTTGATTTTCCAACCGACCATCTAAACGCTGAGTTTCAGTTGACTCCATTCATTTCTCCTTGGACTGTTTGGCATAACGATGAATACCAGTATAAAGTGCCTGAACAATTTGATCTTGATATTTTGAACTTTGTAGCAGTTGCAATTCTTCGGGATTACTTAAATAACCAAGTTCTATCTGCACCGTTGGCAGGTTACCACGACCGAGAGAGAGCCGCGATGATGGATAGATTCCACGAACCTCAATATCGCTCTTCCGTAATGCCCGTGCCAGTTGGTTGGCCAATTTCATACTGTCGCTCAAAAGAATTTCAGCACCCTTTTCGGTAGAAATATTTTGATTAACGGCTTCAGGTCGAACAAACAAACTGACTCCTCTAGTCGCCGGAGAAAAGGAATTTTGAGCATGCAGTAACAACCAGATATCAACATCATCTTTCGATGCCGACTGCAAACGTTGCTCCATCGTCAATTCGTAATCACCATCACGACTTAAGTAAATCGGAATACCCAGCTTCATTTTCAACTGCTTAGCCAGTTTTTCTGCAACTTCAAGATTAAGCTGTTTTTCTTTGTATCCCGATGATGCGATAATTCCGGTATCCAACCCGCCATGTCCCGGATCAATGGCAACAGCACGAATCAATGGTCCGCTTTTGCTGACTTTTTTGTTTAACAGAAAAGCAAAAAATTTGTCCAGACCACTTGACTGTTTTGCCGGAGCGCTATTGGTATTGGGGTCAAGATTGCGAAAATAGAGGGATCGCCCGGTTAATTGAGCCAACTGGTTGAGAATAAAACTGTCTGTAATACGCAAGCGACCATCGATAAAACGGGGTTTATCCTTTAAAGGATAAAACTCACCCGCAATTTTCATAAAACCACTCGCCGGGGAAATTTCTGCCCAACCATATTTAGTTTTAATACGAAATTTGTGAGCAACTGAATTCCAGTGACCAGTCAGGCCGACAACAGCTAACGCATCCTCAATGGCAATATAGGGGGTACCATCCTGCTGATAAACATCCTCCAACCGTACCGGATTTTTACCACGCAGCCCGATATCCACTGCAGCAAATGTTGACTGCAAGGGGAGAAAAAAACAGAATAAAACTAGTAAAAAACGCATGGTGACTTCCTGAACAGTTAGTTAGGAGACTGTCGATCTTTGCGAATTGTCGCGAGAAATCAATGGGTCAAGGGCAGATTTTTGTGAAGCCCGATAGGCTAATTATAGCAGATCGTCAATATCTTCATCGCTAAGCAATGGCTGCAACAATCGGGTCTGGTAATCATCTTCCTCAATTTGCAGGGCATCAAGATCCATGAGTTTCAAATGATTTTCGATCAGAGATCGCAACCCCCCTTCAAAAGAAATTTTCTGCCGCTTTATTTCCTGGATTTCATTGGCCAATTGCATCTTGCGTTCACTGGCATCACGAATCACTCGCTCGCCTTCAAGGTGAGCCTCAGCCACCACGATTTCTGCCTCTTTCCGGGCATTCGTTTTTAATTCTTCGGTCACCTGATGAGCCGTCATCAGTGTTTCCTGTAATGCTTTTTCCCGTTCCCGCATCTGCTCGAGGGAGATTCGGGTTCGGGCCAAAGATTCTTTCAACTCATTATTCTGCTTATGCAGCCGCTCAAGCTCATCGGCCAACATTTCCAGAAAACTATCTACAGCAGAGGTATCATAACCAAAGATACGAGTTTTAAACTGATGCTGTTGAATCTCTATCGGAGTAATCCGCATTATTTAACCCTCTAAAAATTCCATTAATGAGCTAGTTGATACAAGAACGAGACCAAAATCTGCTGCACAACAGAAAGGAGGATTAACAGTGCTATCGGGGAAAAATCAAAAGCCCCAGCCTGTAAAAATGGGATAAGTCGACGCAAACGATAGAGTGCCGGGTCTGTAGCACTGTGTAGAAAACGGACAATAGGATTGTAAGGATCTGGATTAACCCATGAAATTAACGCTCTTGCAATAACGATAAAAATATAAATATTAAAAGCCAAGTCAAGAATTCTGGCAATAGCGATAATCAAAACACTCATATCCAGGCACACCTTTCCTAATCACGAAAATTACAGTAATTTTAAGCTTTTATACCGAATGGCAGAATCAGTGTCAAACGATTCCCTCAATCCAGCCAACAGCAGATGATTTTGACTTAGGCTTCAAAACCAGTTAGATTGCCGTTGTCGTATTTTTTGCACAGATAACCCCCTTGAAATGAGGTCAATATAATGGTTCAAACTAACAACCTTAATGTTCTGGAAGTTTTTCCAATTATTGCACCACAGGACTTAAAACAAGTTTTCCCCTTGCCTTTGACTGGCGCAAATTTTGTCAATGATACTCGCAATACTATCAAATCAATCCTCAAAGGAGAAGACCAGCGGCTGCTGACAGTTGTGGGGCCCTGTTCTATCCATGATCCGATAGCGGCTATTGAGTACGCCCAGCGTTTAGTCAAGCTGGCCGAACAGCTTCAGGATCAATTGTTCATCATCATGAGGGTCTATTTTGAGAAACCACGCACAACTGTTGGCTGGAAAGGGCTAATCAATGACCCTGACATGGATGGCAGCCACCAGATATCTAAGGGGTTAGGAGCTGCACGCCAGCTTTTCTGTACTATAACTGACATGCGACTTCCAATAGCCAGTGAAATGCTTGATCCGATTACACCACAATATTTGTCTGATATGATCAGTTGGGGTGCCATCGGTGCACGGACAACAGAATCACAAACCCATCGCGAGATGGCAAGTGGTCTTTCCTTTCCCGTCGGCTTCAAGAATGGAACTGACGGCGGTCTGAAAATTGCGTTAGATGCGATGTCTGCGTCGAGCCGAGAACATAGCTTCCTTGGCATCAATCATGAGGGACGTTCATCAATTGTCCACACCTCAGGAAACCCGGATATCCACCTGGTTTTACGGGGCGGAGATAGTGCACCGAATTATTATCCAGAAGATGTGAAAAAAGCGGCTGAGCTTCTAAACAAGAAAGAACTGCCAAACGCTATCATGGTCGATTGCAGTCATGCTAATTCCTATAAAGATCACACTCGACAAGGTGATGTTCTGGAAAATATCGTGAACCAACTCATTGCTGACCCAGGTTCAATTGCCGGGGTCATGATTGAAAGCAATTTGAACCCAGGTAATCAAAGTATCCCAAAAAATCTCAACCAGCTGAAATATGGGGTATCGATCACCGATAAATGTGTCGATTGGGAAACAACAGTAGAAATATTAACTCAAGCGCATGACCGTTTAGTAAAAAGGTAAAAGAGTGCTTTTCCGATAGCTTACTGCATTGATTGACTGGTAAATTCATTACTATTTATGTCAGTAAGATCAATAACGCCGTGTTTTTTCTCATATCTATCGATATTGTTTTGCAGCGCTAATAATAACCGTTTGGCATGGCGTGGAGAAGTGATTAAACGTGATTGGACACGTGCTTTGGGAGCCTGTGGTTGGACATAGATACAATCAATAACAAATTCGCTATCGTTATGATTAACAACCGCCATATTGATATACTGTCCAGATGCAACATCATCGTTCATTTGAATTTCAAGTTTTATTTCATGTTGGTTTTCCATAATAGCCATCCTGATGTTAATCGTTTATAGATCATTTAAAAGCCGATAGAGCCCCTGCTCTAACTCCCAGATCATTGCACTGGCTTGTTGATGTTCATCCTTCTCCAGCAACACTCTTGCCCGGTCAAGGGTACCATGCGCCTTCAAGAGAACCGGTGAAAGTTTAGACTCAAGTTGTCGTTGTGGAATTTCACCAACGGAATCGACCCAATCCTGCAATTCCTCTGCAGCCATATCGACCAATCGCAGAGCGCTGGCAGTACTCTCAGGCAAAATTGTATAAAGATGATCTGATTCTCGATCTATCCGTTCTAAAATTTGACGATAGCGTTCTGAAATTGACATAGTCTCTTCCTATTTTTATGAAACTTGACTCTGGGGCTGCATCCTAAGCGAAAGGAGGAGAAAAGATCAAACCATTAGATTAATATTTTTTGCTTACCAGTTGACTTTCGTATCAACAGGCTGCTAATTTCAGTTGATCTTAATCACACGCTAGGGGCGTCTTTGTTACTGAGAGTTCCACTTTGTCTGGAACAACCCTTGGAACCTGATCCGGTTTATACCGGCGTAGGGAAGCGGCAATAAATTCCGATAAAAACTATCGGTAGCCGCCTCTTGGCGGTTTTTTTATTTGTGTAAGAGTGATGCTGATATATCTCAATGAAAACCCGATAGAAGTTAAATCAGGCTGCCGGCTATATACACTGCGCTCTCAAAATAAAAACGATGCGGATATCCTGATCGTGAATGGCTGCCCGACCAGTTCGGATCTGGAGCTCCATGAAGAAGATCATGTAGTTTTGATCAAACGGGGCAAACAACCTTCGGTAGAAGAGCTTGAAAGTCTGATGATGGCACGACACACACCCGGCGTACATGAGAAGATCAAAAACAGCTGTGTCGGGATAGCGGGAGCTGGAGGGCTTGGTTCCCAAGTAGCAATCGCTCTGGCAAGAGTGGGTGTCGGGCAATTATATATTGCCGATTTTGACGTGGTGGAGCCATCCAATCTTAATCGGCAACAGTATTTTATTGATCAAATTGGGATGCCAAAGGTTATGGCACTACAGGATAATTTACAGCGAATAAACCCTGGAACCAAAATACATAGCTTTAATCAGAGAGTCACTCCAGACAACATAACCGAGCTCTTTGGTAAAGTTGACATCCTGGTTGAAGCATTTGATGCTGCAGATCAAAAAGCGATGCTGTCAAACAATTTTCTCTGCCGTTTTCCCGATAAAGTTCTAGTTGCAGCCTCCGGGATCGCTGGTTACGAGTCATCCAATAGTATCCGTACCACAAAAGTTTCGGATCATTTTTATCTCTGTGGTGATGGTATTACTGCAGCAAAACCAGGATGTGGGCTCATGGCTCCCCGCGTTGGTATCGCTGCACATCATCAAGCCAATGCGGTCCTACGCTTGTTATTAAATCAAGACCCGGAATAAAACCAATATGAAACTGATAATCAACGGTGAATCAAAGGAATATCAAACACAAATCACAGTTCAACAACTGTTACAACGATTAAATCTGTCTTCTAACCGGGTTGTGGTTGAATTGAACCGTGACATTCTTTCACCAGAGATGCATAACGACACAAAACTCAAATCGGGAGATGCCATCGAGCTGGTTCAGTTTGTTGGTGGCGGTTAAATGGCACTAAAAGCATAGGAAAATAAAACATGGATCAATTAATAATTGCCGGGCGTCGGTTCAATTCCCGTCTGCTGGTCGGTACTGGCAAGTTTGCCTCAAATCAGGCAATGGTCTCAGCCATGCAGTATTCAGGCAGTGAAATTGTGACTGTCGCATTACGTCGCGTTGATATAGACAATCCGGAAGATTCCCTGTTGTCGCATATCGATCCTGACCGCTACCTGCTACTCCCTAATACCAGTGGCGCCAGAGATGCCGAAGAAGCCGTTCGACTGGCGCGACTGGCGCGTGCCGCAGGTTTTGAACCCTGGATCAAACTGGAGGTTACACCCGATCCCTACTACCTGTTACCAGATCCGATAGAGACTCTCAAAGCTGCGGAGATTCTAGTTAAAGAAGGTTTTGTGGTACTGCCATATATGCCTGCTGATCCGGTTTTAGCCAAGCGATTGGAGGAAGTCGGCACAGCGACTGTCATGCCTTTGGGAGCCCCAATTGGTACCAACCGGGGGGTTCGGACTCGTGACCACATTGCAATCATTATTGAACAGGCAACTGTTCCGGTTATTGTTGATGCCGGACTCGGAGCACCATCCCATGCTGCTGAAGCGATGGAAATGGGTGCTGATGCGGTTCTGGTCAATACCGCCCTTGCTGACACCCCAAACCCAGCGGCCATGGCACAAGCCTTTCGCAAGGGGGTTGAAGCCGGACGCGAAGCCTACCTGGCAGGTCTTGGCACCCAACGCCAACAGGCCGAAGCTTCAAGTCCATTGACGGGTTTTTTAAGGAATGAATGATGAGTTTCCAGCAACAACTTAAGCTTTATCCGCAAACTGAAGTACAACTAAAAATCGCTACCACAACGCCAGAACAGATTGATCTGGCTCTGCAGCAACAACGTCTGGGGGTTGTCGAATTTTCACAATTACTCTCTCCCAATATCACTGACAGCCAATTGGAGCTAATGGCGGAGCGGGCACAACGTATTACCAGACAAAGGTTTGGACGGGTCATCCTCCTCTATGCTCCCCTCTATTTATCCAATGAGTGTTTCAACGGCTGTAAATATTGCGGCTTTAATGCCGATAACGATTTTCCACGTAAGACCTTGACGTTGGAAGAAATCGAACGGGAAGCAAAAATTCTCCGCAGTCAGGGATTCCGACATATGTTGCTATTGACTGGTGAAGCCCCAAAGGTTGCCGGAATAGATTATCTCGAAAAAGCCATTAAAATTATTAAAAAATACTGTGGCTCAGTGTCTATCGAAGTTTTCCCCATGGATACGGGTGGCTATCAACGCATGGTTACCGCTGGTGTCGATGGTTTAGCTGTGTACCAGGAAACCTATGATCCTGAACTCTATCATCAACTTCATCCCTATGGACCCAAGAGTGACTATCACTACCGACTGAATGCCCCCGAAAGAGCTGGCATTGCAGGATTACGCAGAATTGGCATTGGTTCTCTTCTTGGATTAGGTAATTGTCTGAGTGATGTCTTTTACAGCGGTCTTCATGCCCTTTATCTGGCTCGTAAATTCTGGCGGACGCAGGTGACACTCTCTTTCCCACGCCTGTGTCCTGCTGAAGGGGGATTTCAACCAAATACAATTGTCGATGATCGACAGCTCACTCAATTTATCTGTGCCCTGCGCCTGCTGATTCCTGATGCGGGATTGGTTCTTTCCACGCGTGAAAATGCCGAACTTCGCAACAATCTCCTCCCGCTTGGCATTACCCAGATGAGTGCAGGTTCCTGTACTGCACCAGGCGGTTATGGCGAAGACAATCATGATGCTGAACAGTTTGCTATCAGTGATCAACGTTCCCCGGCAGAAGTAGAAAACTTTTTAAAATCCCATGGTTATGAAGCTATCTGGAAAGATTGGGATAGTGCATTTCTGAGTAAAGCAGGCTGATGGCGTCCATTTTATGAGCTTTTATTTTTTTATGCGAGATCTCTATGGCTGAATCACTGCCGAATTTATATCTGATAACAGACCGTCATCAACTCCCAAAGGGTCATCATTTACTGGACGTTATTGAAGCGCTGTTACAGGCAGGGCTAAGGATGATTCAATTGCGGGAAAAGGATCTAACGGTAGCAGAACTCTATCCTTTGGCAAAAAAACTCCGCTCTCTGACTCAGCAATATAAAAGCCTTCTATTGATCAACGATAGGCTCGATCTGGCTCAGGCAATCGGAGCAGATGGAGTCCATCTTGGCAATCATTCCCTACCAATAAAAGTGGCCCGGAGGATACTTGGCTCTAAGTTTTTGATTGGAGCTTCCACCCATTCTGCCACAGAAATTGAGGCAGCAAGCCAACAAGGCGCTGATTTTGTCACCTATGGCCCGATATTTTTTACTCCCTCAAAAGCAGCTTATGGTGAGCCGGTTGGAATATCCTCTTTGCAAGCTATTTGCACCACACGCACAATTCCTATTTATGCCCTTGGAGGGATTCAAGCGAACAACGTAAAAGAAACAATGCTCGCAGGGGCTCATGGTGTTGCCATGATTTCTGCACTCTTATCAGATCTAGCGCCAAAACATGCGTTCCAAAAACTCAGCTATTCCCTTTCTTTGGTGTAGCCCCAAACCCTTCTGGTGGTAACGCGAGATTTGCACATTAAAAAAGGTTCCTACTTAGAAAGCAGGAACCTTTTTTAATATTTAATGGCGGGAATGACGAGACTTGAACTCGCGACATCCTGCGTGACAGGCAGGCACTCTAACCAACTGAGCTACATCCCCAAATTAACTGTTTTTGTACCAATGACTCTTTTTTATTTGGTAAATTCTACTTGAGTATATTCCCACAAATATTCATTACCTAGCCCCAAAAATGGTGGGCGAAGAGGGGCTCGAACCCCCGACATCCTGCTTGTAAGGCAGGCGCTCTCCCAGCTGAGCTATTCGCCCTGGGCTTCACTTTAAATGGCGGGAATGACGAGACTTGAACTCGCGACATCCTGCGTGACAGGCAGGCACTCTAACCAACTGAGCTACATCCCCTTAACTAATACGACTCTGCAGATAGAAATAGGAAGTAAACAAGAGCTTAAGTGGGTTTGAAGATGAACAGCCCTGTACTTCCTACTTCTGATTTCTATATTATAATTATATCGCTGTGTGTCTTAGTTGACAGCTTCTTTCAGTGCTTTACCAGCTTTGAATTTTGGTACTTTAGCGGCAGCAATCTGAATTTTCTCACCGGTTTGTGGATTTTGACCGGTACGAGCAGCACGGTCACCAACGCTAAATGTTCCAAAACCCACCATAGCAACTTTTTCCCCAGCCTTCAGAGCGTCTGTTACTGCCTCAGTAAAAGCCTTTAGAGCACCTTCTGCATCAGTCTTACTCAGCCCCGCCTTTTCTGCCATTGCATTGACCAGATCTGCTTTAGTCACAGGATACCTCCTCATAAGTTTAAGTAAATTCTACTACGCGAAAACGCGTTAAGATATATCAGGTTTGCGAAAAATCTGTCAAGCTGTTTTTCTTCATTTTTTGGGCTTTCAGGCAATAAAAATTCGTTTAGAGACTTGACTGATCTGGTCTTACTTTCTCAACCGGAACTAAAGCAAACTCAAGAACCTGATCCACATGAGAAACAGCATCAATTGTTAGAGATTTCAACAAAAGTGGTGATAGCTCATCCAGATTCTTTTTGTTTTCAATCGGAATCAAAACTTTGGTAATTCCACCTCTCCGGGCAGCAAGCAACTTTTCTTTTAAACCGCCAATAGCCAGAACCCGACCACGCAGAGTCACCTCTCCGGTCATGGCCAGATCTTTCCTCACTGGACGACCCGTCAAAGCCGATGCCAATGCAGTTACTATGGTAATCCCGGCAGAGGGACCATCTTTGGGTACCGCACCTTCAGGAACGTGGATATGCACATC
>JASFYS010000208.1:0-9028 GCA_045047095.1 Desulfuromusa sp.
TTCTGCTCCTGGCTGCGGGTCTGTTGTGATTTGATGATAAGGATACCATCTTTATTGATGCGATGATCGGAAGATTGTTGCAGCCGCTGTTTCAAATATTCAGGGAGTGAGGAGCTTTGGATATCAAAGCGAAGATGAATCCCTGTCGAGACCTTATTGACGTTCTGCCCCCCGGCACCTTGAGAGCGAATAGCTGTTAATTCAATCTCTTGCTTGGGGATAATAATATTTGCTGATATCTGCAGGTCTTCCATCGGGGGTCCTTTTAATATCTAGGAATCGCCAGTTTTTGGATCTCAGGAGGATGTCTGCAACAGCGGTTTAAGAAATCTTTCAAATGTCACCTGCTGTTTTGCGGTCAGTAAATCGATATTTCCTTCGTTATCGAGTAAAAAAGTTCCGACACCGATGACAGTTTTAGGCAGATAGCCGGTTCCGGCAATGATCTTTTTAATTTTATCGGTTCTTTTGTTTATCAGGTGGTCGAGGCGATCCAAGTTGAGTTCCATGTTTGTTCTCCTGTAGAGTTCATTCACTCAAGGGTTTTGTATTCGGTTTTGATAATTTCAAGTTCTGTCTGACCGCCGGGTGTTGCAAATGAAACCAGATCGCCTGCTGATGAGCCCAACAGGGCGCGGCCAATAGGGGAGACCCAGCTTACATAACCACGTGAGGCATCGAGTTCATCGGTGCCAACAATGCTAAAGATCTTTTCTTCTCCCGCTTCGGTCTCAACCGTGACAGTACAACCAAACAGCACTCTTCCTTGAGCAATTTTCTGTTGCTCAACGGGGTCAACAATGGTTGCATCTTCCAGGCGTTTGGTCAGAAAACGGATACGTCCGTCATATTGTCTAAGCTTCCTTTTTGCATAGTGGTAATCGGCGTTTTCACTCCGATCTCCATTACTTGCCGCCCAAGCCGCTGTTTTAACCATTTCGGGCCGCAATTGGTACAGGATATCTTTGAGTTCATCCCTCAGTCTCCGAGCGCAGGCTGGAGTCAGATAAATTGGCACTGGTTTTGCTGTTTTTGTATTTGACATGGTGACTCAGTTCAAAGTTGATGAAATTTTATCTTATGCTGTTTTGTAGCTGATTTGAAGCGGAAGTGAAAGGTCAATGTCTCAGTTTCCCCCTGCTTTTTGCTGATATCTTTGATTTTCCTGCATCTTGCAGTTTTCCGCCTTTGCGTGGTTTATTGCTATCCTGCTTTTGGTTACTCCTGGTTTTCCGATTTTTATCTCGAGCCAGCACCAGTTTTGGCTTTTTCGGTTTCTTCGGGCGTACCCTCGTTTGGCAGGTCAACGGAACTTTATGGCTCGGGATAAAACCGGCCTCAACTTCGCGTATCAGGGTCTGATGGATCAGGGTTTCAATCGCGGCGAGCAGCTTGACCTCATCGGCACTGACTAGGGAGATTCCTTCCCCCTGTGAACTGGCACGACCGGTTCGACCGATACGGTGAATGTAATCTTCTGGAACTTTGGGTAGATCAAAATTAATCACGTGAGGCAGTTCGTTGATGTCGAGACCGCGTGCGGCGATGTCGGTGGCGATCAGGACAAGGGTTTTGTTCGCTTTGAAGTCGGCAAGGGCACGAGTTCGCAGCCCCTGGCTCTTGTCCCCATGGATTGCCACTGCAGAGAGATTCTCACTCTTTAGATGTCTGACTAATTGGTCAGCGCCGTTTTTGGTGCGGGTGAAGACCAGCACTTGCGACCAATCTTTACTGCGTATCAGGTGGCTGAGAAGAGCCGACTTCTTACTCTTATCGACCTCGTAGAGCCACTGCTTCACACTTTTTGGTGCTGAGTTTCGTGGGCTGACCTCTATTTTTACCGGATTTTTGAGTAGACTGCTGGTAAGCGTACGGATATTTTCGGAAAAGGTTGCCGAGAAGAGCAGGTTCTGACGCTTTTTTGGCAGCAGCGCAAGGATTTTGCCGATTTCGTCGCTGAAACCCATGTCGAGCATTCGATCCGCCTCATCCAGCACCAGCGTCTCCAGTTGTGAAAACTTCACAGCGTTTTGGCCGAAAAGGTCAAGTAATCGCCCCGGGGTTGCCACCAGTATATCAATCCCACTGCGTAACTTCATCATCTGTGGATTAATCTTGACTCCACCGTAGACAACACTCGATTTCAACGAAAGATGTTTGCTATAGGTCGAAACGCTCTCGGCAACCTGCACCGCCAGTTCACGGGTCGGTGCCAGTACCAGGGCACGGATATGATTTGATTTAACTTTATCGCCGCTGGCAAGTCGCTGTAGCAGCGGCAGGGCAAAGCTGGCAGTTTTGCCAGTACCGGTCTGTGCCGTGGCCATGACATCCTTGCCAGAAAGGATCGCGGGGATCGCTTTGGTCTGGATCGGGGTTGGGGTGGAATACCCGATCTCATTGAGAGTACGAAGAATCTCCTCGGATAACCCGAGAGATGAAAATGGCATAGGATGGTTTCTCTTTAAGTGGTGACCGGTTGCGCGAATAGAGCAAAGGGAGTGTACGTTGCTGCCGATGATATAATCAAGTGGATACGGTTATCTCTGCGCGAGGGATACTGCAGAGTTACTCCAGTTATTTACGTACCAGTGGGGAGATGTTGTGGGTTAAATCCCCCCCGCTCAGCCAGATCTCACCCTCCTGAACCGTGCACTGTAACTGCATGTTGCGTTGCACAAAACTTGTCAAAATTTTGCTCGTGATCTCTGGGAATTCGATAACACATAGGTTGTCAAAGCGTTGCAGCTTATCCGCATTCCGCTGCCACCACAGATCAGCACCGCGACCGCCATAGAGATACAGAAATACCTGTGCCGCGCGATTGCAGGCTTTGCGCACCCGGCGCTCATCCGGCAGACCAACATCAATCCACAATTCAATTTCGTTGGTTAAGTTCTTCTGCCAAAGATCCGGTTCGTCATCAACACACAACCCCTTGGTGAAGTTTAAATGTTCATTGGCGTGCAGGGCGAAGGCGAGTAATCGCACCATCATTCTTTCGTCCGTCTCCGAAGGATGGCGCGCCATGGTCAACTGGTGTTCGGCATAGTAATTTCGATCCGTGTCAGAGACCTGCAGATTGATTTTAAATATGGTGGCGGTTAGCGCCATTGAGTTTCCTTTGAAAAATCCGAAAGGGAAGAAAAATACTTTGTGTTTTTATCCAAAACAGTTGAAATATCTGTCCGGAAAATTGCTGACAAGCACTCAATCGGTGCCAATTGTTCGATAAACGATCAGTCCCTTTTCTCTTCCTAGATATGGGAGCAATTCGTCATCAATGACTTTTCTCAATAATTCTCTAGAAGAGGCATGTCGGAGCAAGGTTTTTCCTGATTTTATTATGATAATCCCCGTGTGGGAGACATCCAGCCCTGGGAGGGGGCTGTAAATGCCGACATAATCTCCACTGCGCAGTCGGGAAAGCATCGATTTATCGATTGCTTCAGGTGGAATATAGGTAACTTCCCGTTTTCTTACCGGATAGCCTGGCAGGTAGAACGTCCCATCTCCCTTTTGGTTTAATTGCTTCTCGACTCTGCGAATGTCTACCCTGCCGACCAAAGCGGTCACATCCTGCAGTTGGGAAGAATCTCCATGTCCCCATTCGGAGAAAAAATGATTCCGGTTGAGGAAGTTGACCTGCCCTTCGCGGTAACGGATATGGCGCAAAATCTTTTTAAACTCATCAAAAGTGGAGCTCCTGCGGAGTGCTTCCACATAGTCGAGTAAGGTGAAGCAATCAACCCCATCTAAACGGAGCACAAATGTCTCAGCTGTCTCAGCGTTACCAATCAGGGTGTCCGCAAGGTAAGGAGTTTCAAGAAAGGCTGCAGAGATCAAGGTGATCTTCTGCCCCGGATCTGAAATATCCTTGGCACTATTCTGAAGATATTCAAGTTTCGTCCGGTTCCAATCACCGAGATCTATGGGTCTATGGCCAAGAGTCGAGCAGGAGGTCAAAAAGAGTGGAAGAATGAAGAAAAAGACGAGCTTTAGGATCAGATTTGTGAATTTAATCATTTAATCGCTTCTTTCAGTGCTTTTCTTGAAGCTTTATCCACAAGGGTAAAAAGTTGATCAATAGCATCTTTTTGGTTTGATGGCTGATGACCACGCACTTTAATCAATTGACAATCCAACTGATCGATCCGGCGATAAAATTCTTGATACAGTTCATAATTATTAAGGAGTACGTTCTTATTTGAGAGGTAATTGTTTCTTTCTAAGCGACTACGTCTTCCCGGGAGGCCGACAATATTTTGCGAGTCCGTATAGACAATCACTTTGGGTTTTGATGTCTGAATTTCACTGAGAGCCCACAGTAAAGTCTGCAGTTCCAGTTTTGTTGATGACGTTTGCTCAAAACACTTAACTTTGACTTGTTTTTTTAATTCAGGCAACAAGAGTTCGGATTCAAAAATGGCAAGATAAGCCCCATAACCAATCTTGGATTGAGTACTCACACTGCCGTCTATCAGGAGTAACAGTTCAGACATGAACTAACTTTCGACTCAGATAAGTTGATAAGAGAAAAAGTATGCATTTCCGATTGGACGTTGTTGTGCTGGAATCAGCTCCCTAACGAGGTCTCGGCAAACAGTGCCTCGTGCAGATTGACGGTGTGGTTCTTGATCCGCCGTAGCGCAACGGCCATATCGCTGAAAGTCAGAGCAGGCAGGGCGGCGCAGCTTCCATCCTTCATCCGGTCGAGGTGTGACCTGCGAATTTTGTCCGCCAGATCGTTAAGGCGACTGGCCTCATCATATATTTTACGGGTGCTACTTGCATCGTCTTTGCTAAAAGCCTTACAAACCCGAGTGAAAAAAGAAAATATTTCGCGATGGAAACCAATCAGGTCATCCCAGCCATCTTGGCTATAATCAAGTTCATATTTATCGAGGCGTTTCATATAGGAACAAAGTGAGGCGGCGTAGTCGGCAATCGACTCCAACTCATCAGCTGCCCGGATAAAGCTATAGGCTCTGTCTGACTGGGTGTTAGTGGCGTTTCCAGCTTGCATTAAGGTGACAGTAAAAGTTGTGATTTCATGTTGCATGATATCTGTTTCATCTTCGATAGACGTTACTTTGCGGTAGAAACGGTCGCGTCCTTTTAAGTTGCGTTGTAAAAAACTTCCTGAATGACGCAGCGCCTTGTGGACGCGTTGTTGCATCCGTTTGAGTTCTGCAAAGATCATTGGAATGCCCATCGCTACAGGTATGGTTCCAGGAGCCCCGATATATTTGAATGACCCTTTCTCGGCTCCCTGTTTTTCTGGCACCATTCTGGTGACAAGCCGAGCCAGCTGATTAAGAAAGGGCAACATCACCAGGGTTGCTGTCACATTGAAAAACGTATGTGCCATAGCGATGTGGGCGGCAATATAGGGGTGGTTCCCTTCAGCATTGACAAAGCTGGCAACCCCTGGAACAAATCTCTCGATCATTCCGACATAGGGCGAGAAGAAAGAGATGATGATAAAAACCCCGAGCAGGTTAAATACACTGTGAGCCATCGCTGCGCGCCGGGAGGCAATGCTTCCGCCAAGAGCGGCAAATTGAGCGGTAATGGTGGTACCAATATTTTCACCCATGACCAAGGCAACAGCTGTGTAGAGGGGGATGGCTCCGGTTGTGGCAAGAGCGATAGTGATGCCGAGCATTGCTGAGCTGCTCTGGATGATCATAGTCATCAGGCAACCAATGGCAACGCAGCCGAGAATGCTCAGAAGCGACTGGGCATCAAGCGAGAGCATCAGGTTCATGAAGCCTTCGTCACTGCGGAGCGGCTTGAAGGCTCCACTCATGATTTCAAGGCCAAAAAAAATCAGACCTAGGGCGACCAGAATCTTGGAACTTGCTGAGATCCGCTCATTTTTTGAAAAGAGCATCGGGAAAATACCAATGGCGATCAGCAATAGACCATATTTGCCAACTTTTACGGCGAGTATCCATCCAGTGATGGTGGTACCGATATTGGCTCCGAGAATAACGCCGATCGCCTGGGTCAGTTGCATCAGGCCGGCGTTGGTCAGGCCGACAACCATAACCGTTGTTATTGATGAGGATTGGACAAAGGTGGTGACAAACAAACCGACCAGAACCGCCAGAAAACGGTTAGTGGTTACAGAAGAAATTGCTTTGCGGATCAATCCTCCCGAAAGCATTTGCAGACTATCGGAGAGGTACTTCATGCCCAAGATAAAGACACCCAGACCACCAACCGCAGTGTAACCCATTTTAAAAGGTTCAATCATTCCATGCACCTTTGAGAAGTCGTCATTTGTTGTATTGTGACAGATCCTATCTTACGCTGATGGGGCGCAATTTAGTCGG
Organism: Desulfuromusa sp.; assembly: GCA_045047095.1. GTDB lineage: Bacteria > Desulfobacterota > Desulfuromonadia > Desulfuromonadales > Geopsychrobacteraceae > Desulfuromusa. The sequence continues at coordinate 6,342 of JASFYS010000208.1, forward strand.
CTTTCAGATTTGTGTCAAGAGCTGTATTTAGCAGCCAGCTTATGCTCGTTCGACAAGCTGCTGGTCAACTGAAATCACTATAAAAATTGAGAAGATAGATACTTAAACCAACTTGGTTGTCTCTTGTGTTTTGCTAACATTCGCTCTTATCCATAGCGAGATAAAGATCCTCGACCCTTTTACGCGCCCAGGGTGTTCGGCGTAGAAATTTGAGACTCGATTTTAGCGAGGGGTTGCTATTAAAACAACGGATATCGATCAGTTGTCCAAGTTCGGCCCAGTCGTAATATTCAACCAGGCTATTAAGAATCTGTTCCAGAGTTATGCCGTGCAGCTGATCACTATTCTGTTGTTGACCCATAAGGTTGATCCTTGGTTGAGGGAGAGTTGGAAGTGTACGTTGGTGAGGATTATTGATGCAAGTGGATATGGCTGAAATCAGTCGGTGGTTTTACTCCGACATGCATGTTACCGTGGGAAAAACCTTCAATTTGACAAGCAACGGGACGCACTCACACGCATATGCATTGGCAAGTCTATATCATTCTCTGCTCGGATGATTCTCTTTATACCGGGATCACGACCAATATTCAACGGCGCTTCATGCAACATGCCTCCGGGAGGGGAGCCAAGTACTTCCGTCGTTGCTCTCCGTGTCGGGTGGTTTATTTGGAGATCGATCACGATCGCAGCAGCGCAAGTTGTCGCGAAGCTCAGATCAAAAAACTGAGTTCGGACACCAAAAGAAGATTAATAGCTTCATCTGAAAACCAAATTGAAATAAGTACGGAATAAGTTGAGGTGACTTTTGTCTGAGAATAAAATGACTGACCATCATGAAGAAGGGATAGAAATCCCTTATGATCAACTCAACTCAGAAACCCTCCGGCAGATGATCCAGGAATTTGTGAGCAGAGATGGAGCCGATTGGGGCGATGTTGGCTGCACGCTGGAAGATAAAGTTGAGCAAGTTCTGCAGCAACTGAGAAGCAAGCGGGTGAAAGTTGTCTTTGATTTGAAATCACAAACGGCAAACCTGGTCGTCTGTCGTTAAAAAATACAGGAGATTCTATGGTTGATCGTCTCGACATTACAAAAAACTGGTTGCCGCGTTACACTGGTATGCCGCTCAATGATTTTGGCGACTATATTTTATTGACCAACTTTCGGCATTATATCGATAAGTTTGCGGAGATGTTCTCCTGTGATATCCAGGGTGAAGACAGACCGATGCAGGCCGCAACCAACAGTAGTGGCCTGACCATTATCAACTTTGGCATCGGTTCAGCGAATGCGGCCACTATCATGGATTTGCTCAGTGCAATCCAACCGAAAGGGGCGTTGTTTCTCGGTAAATGTGGCGGGCTGAAAAAATCGACCGAGATCGGTCACTTTATTCTGCCAAATGCCGCTATTCGTGGGGAGGGAACCAGCAACGATTATTTTCCAGCCGAAGTCCCGGCACTACCATCATTCAAATTGCACAAATTTGTGTCTGAGAAGATTCTCGAACATGGCTACGATTACCGCACCGGTGTGGTTTATACGACCAATCGACGCATCTGGGAACACGATCGGATGTTTCTGGAAAAGCTCAAACAGATGACCAGTATCGGTATTGATATGGAAACGGCCACCATTTTTATCGTCGGTCACTATAATGTTATTGCCCGTGGTGCATTATTGCTGGTTTCGGATGTGCCACTCACTCCTGAAGGGGTCAAAACCGAGGAGTCTGATCTACAAGTGACCCAGAATTGGTCCGACATCCACCTGCAGATTGGCATTGATGCGATGACCGAAATTGGCGAAAAAGGGGAGAAAATCAAGCATTTTCTGTATTGAGTTAATGGGAGATCCAACCTTTTTACTCAGGGTGAAAAGATAACACAGCGTCCTTTCTTCCTTCTTATAATTATAGATGTCGCTCGAAATCCATCCGCTGATGCAATATTCGTACGACATCAATCCCTTCACCAGTCAATTTAAAGAAGATGACATGAGAACCGAACCTGATTTTCCGATATCCCTTTCTTACGTCGCTAATATCAATGGAGGTTGATGGGTCGATGACTTGTTTTTGCATCATAGCCCATAACTCACGCAAGTATTTTTCCGTCTGATCAATCCCCCATTCTGAAAGCGTGTAATCCCAAATGTCACTCAGGTCAGACTTTGCTTTAGGGGATAAAATTACCTGCTTCATAATGACAGGGACTTCCTTTTGTCAGTGATGAAGGCATCAATGTTCAAGCCCATTGATGGACCAGAATTCTCTCCTTCTATTAGAGCCTGTCGTAATTGCTCCAACTTTAGATGATCCCTTCTGATCAGGTCTCTTACATAGTCGGAAGCGTTAGAGTATCTTCCACTTTGCACGCACTCTTCAACCCAACTTCTCATCTGGTTCGGCAGTGAAATATTCATAGTTGCCATGCGAATCTCCTTGTTAGAATTACTGAACCAGATTATGACAAACTTTGCCAATTGTCAATCTTTGTCAAGTACGCAAGTGCAGGGGACATTCATTGCTGTCCCCATAACTCAGGGCCAGGTGTGGGGTTAGTTATTTAAGAACGCCCGCTTTCTTTATTGTCCCGTCACGCTGGTGAAAACCATGGACTTTAGTCCAAGACTTTCAGTTGCTACTCATGTTTGACTATAACCAAACCAAAAGGAGTAGCAAT
>JASFYS010000209.1:0-5206 GCA_045047095.1 Desulfuromusa sp.
TTGGTCGGGGCATGAGGGCATGCTTGAAAAATTCAAGTTGATAAAAGGCATGCTGATAAGAGGTGGTACTGTCTGAGATGTATCAACAAGGTTTTGGTGCCATTGTTTTTAATCATGCTTGGTACGAAGCTTCAAAGACCAAAAGCTGGGATAGGATAGGTATGCTGTCCCCCGAACTCCTGTCCCCCGAACTCGGTCACTACTCCACCGTCAGTAAAGTGAACAAAAATGCCAAAAACTGTTCTTTCAAGACCTGACCCTCTACTTACAAGACCTGACCCTCTACTTACTTGACCCTCTACTTATAATTAGAAAGAAATGGTGCCGTATTCACCAGTTCATCCAGCACCCCTCTAGTTTTATCCAGCAAGCAATCGAAGTTTTTTGCCGCGCATACTTTTGACTTCTGCAAAATCATCTGCCTCCATATCAAGGTTAAAAAACACCCGCGCTAAAAAATAGTTTAACCGTTTAAAGCGGGCATCATTCTTCAGGCAAGCATCCCAAATCTTTTTAACATGTCTAACGCCAAAAATACCTATAACAATCTTAATATCGGGCATATCTGCATATTTCAAAACAGTTTCAATAAGCAATGTTGCTTTTTCAGCATCATATTGGATATCAGGAGCATAACTCCAAAACAATCCACTATCCCGTATTTGATTGAAAAGTTCCTGTTTTTTTCGTTCGGTAGAAATAATTCGTGAAACTGCAACAGCAGAAAGATGAAGATAGCGAGCAATTTCACCTTGAAGATACCCGTCCTGAAAGGCAATGTAGATAGAATAATTACGCTGGTTGCGTGCATCTGTATCAGAAAAATAACCGGACAATGGACACTTTTTCTTTGCCACCAGCGTTTCAGCGTGTTGCTCATATTTCACACTCTTAAAAGCAGACAACTCGCCAATATTTTTTTCACTTAACGGAAACAGCCAATCATGCATATCCTTATTGTGAAGGAGCGACCCTACCAGTAATTCAAACGTCAAAGAGTTTTCAATAAAGTAAGACGATGAAAATGGATACTCAGCAACCCTTTTAGTGAGCCCAGCCTTCACCGGATTCATCTCGATATATCTAATCAGAAGATGCAGGTATTCATCTCCCAGCACATACCATGATTTAAACCGCCCCTGCCACAACGGTCCAACCCTCTCCATTTTTTTATTAAAGTAGATTGCATACTGAGAATTGACATAGCGGATTGATAAAGACAGGTTGGATTGGCATGTTTCAACTAGAAGATGGTAGTGATTGTCCAGAATACAAAAAGAATGGATGGTCAAGTGATAAGTTTCACGAGCGACAGCAAGGATACGCAAAAACTCATACTTGTCATCTTCGCATAAAAAAATGTTCTGCCGATTAACACCACGATTGATAATATGATGAAACCCAGGCAGGTCAATTCTCGGTTTGCGTGGCATAAAGAATTTCCTTTCAACTATGAAGATAAATTATATCACGAAAGAGTTAAAAGTAAACACCTGACCCCTCTTTTTATTTTTGATATATTCCTACCCGAATATCTCTGCATGTTTTTGCTCAATCGCTTGAACTTCTGTGCCTGTCAGCTTTTCAAATTCTCGTTCACGTGCACGTTTTGAAAGCTTTCCATTATTTTGAGACAAAAAGCGAATGAGCAAATCAACAAACTTATCAGGCATATCGATATAGTTTTTGATGAAGTCATTGAGAAGGTCATATTTTTTCAGATACTCAACTTCTTCAGGCAATATTTTATTGACGGTTTCCGCCACACATTCGAAAAAAAACTCAGCTAGTCTGGTTGCGTCAAAATAGCGATACAGATCAATGGTCTCATTCAAGATCTCAACATTGTTAGTTTCTGTTGGTCGCCATTTAATCAGATCAAGTCTGGGCTTTGAATAATGCTCCAGAATTTTTCGATATTCCTCAATGTGCTCCAGAATGACAGCTGAAACCGGGAATACCAGCCCCTTTTGAACAAAACCTTTTTCAGCCAGAACATGATGGAATAGATATCGGTGTATCCGGCCATTACCATCTTCAAATGGGTGGATAAAAACAAAGCCAAATGCAATGACTGCTGCCATAAGAACAGCGTTGAAATCACTCTCTTCAAGAATCTGATACGTTTCAATCAGGTCGGATAGGAGGGTATTCAAATCCTCCGCTCGTGCAGAAATATGATCAGGCATGGGCATACCAGTCGCGCGGTCATGCTCACCAACAAAGCCGCCCTCCGTGCGTAGTCCCAGTTTAGTAAAGCGGTTATCCGCGATAACCAGTGTTTGTAAATATTCTAGTTCTGCAATGCTGAGCTTACGTTTTCCGGCCTCACCAATAATTCTTCCCCATCGCTCAATTCTGCTATGGGGCGGGCTTTCTCCTTCAATGGAGTAAGAGGCCTTTGAATCTTTAAGTAAAAGAAAAGCGACTGCACGCCCTAAAAGATCTGGGTGGATTTGACCGACATGTTTGACTGCTGCTTCAGACAGGTTTTTGTCGATAAATTGCTCAAGCTTATCTGTTTTTCGGATCAATGGGCAAAAGTTGCGTGTCCCCGGCAAATTATTGTTGACACGATGCCGTCGGGACGGGTGTGATTTTCCTTCATATTGTAACTTGTTGTTGATAAGCGGGACAAAGTTACCTGTTGTTGCATCGCTAACATCTAAGCGCTCTACACGTAGCCATTCCCATAAGAACCAGAGTCTGCGGCTATAGATACCAGTTGGTTCAAGACGAATAATAGTTTCGATTTCAGTGGCTTTGATCGTTTGAAACAACGCATTTATGATTGCTAGATCAATGCCCTCATATTTTAAGGCAAAGGTCAGATGCCCATAAAGAGTGTCTTCTGGCCTATGGCGTGGGGTAAAAATATGCCAGCATTCCTGATCGTATTTTTTATGTTTTATTCCTATGGCACAGAGATGATCTGGGGCAACAATTTTCAGCTTATGCGCTTCAATGAGAGCGGCATATCCCGCTAAACTGGCTCCTTCTTCAAGAGTCTGGAATCCATGAAAAACAGTTTTACGGTGTGAATTTTGATTATAAATTGTCATTTTCATAAATTTCCTTTCAAGTTTCTAAAAATCAGAATGTCATGAAAAATACTTACTGTCTATGAAAAATATTTATATTTCTATATTTTTGTGAAAAGTGATTGTGTGGAGGGGGCTATCGGAATCGTCAAGTGGATTTTAGGTGATTTCTGAGATAAATAAACTGTTTGAATGCATAAGAGGAAGCCTCCGAGTTAATCTGCTACCGGAATGCACCATGATGTCCGAAGAGTTACGTGAACTCCGCCGTATCTTGCGTTACCGAAATATGGTGGTTCGTACCGCTGTCAAAATGAAGAACAAGATCTCCGGTCTCTTGATGGAAGTTGGAGCGCCCTACAACAAACGGCGCTTGCACGGCAAGAGATATTTTGATCAGTTGCTGGAGCAGGTAGAGGATGTGCCGGAATCGGTCAAAGAGTTACTCCGGTTGAGTCGTGGCAGTTTGGAACTTTTTGATGCTGTTCAAAAGAAACTGATCAAGACTCTGCGGAAGAATTCACAAATTAGAGAGCGTGTTGAGCTCTTGATGAGCATCGCTGGGATAGGAGAAATCACGGCACTGACCTGGGTTCTTGAAGTTGGAGACCCCGGACGTTTCAATAACTCACGACAAGCGATCAGTTATTGTGGTCTATGTAGCGCTCAGCAGGAATCGGCAGGCAAGGAACGACGAGGGCCAATTTCCAAGAAGCGTAACAAGCATCTGCAAACAATGTTGATTGAAGCGGCAAAACTGGCACCGCACTGGAATTTGCAACTAGCGACATTGCATGAAAAGGAACTGATGCGGGGCAATCGCAATCGGGCAACTCTGGCAGTCGCCAGGAAATTGGTAGAATATCTGCTGGCAGTTGATCGCCGTGGCACACCCTTCGTGACTGAAGTGCCACAAAAGATAGCCTGAGTTACATAGAAGAATCAATAACCCTTTAACCCGAGAGATCTTCCCGGCGGGTCTTGCGATCTGGGGACTGCGTGAGCTGTATGCTGCACGACTATTATTTGTGTTTCAAGACCGACGGGTTGGCCCAAACTCAATCTTCCGTGACGGGAATATCCCTGAGACGGCAAATGGATGTCTGGTCGCAGAACCATGCGGACCACAGGAAAAGAAGAAAAAGGTCGAACGAGATAAAGGGCTAAAAAAATGCCACGGAGGATATCCGCGAGCTAAGGGGAAATCTCCGTTTTCCCCTTGACTTTACTTATCATGGATGTCCCTGGAATAGCAGAAACTGGGCTTCAGCATTGACTGGATGAAGAACAACTGAATCGGATCGGTACTGTTCCGTGAGGAGGCAAAATTTTATCGGGAGTTGCGATCCGGAGATGAACTGGTCATTGACGTAAGGCTTTCCGGTTTATCTGACGATCACCGCAAATGGAGCATGCGCCACCGCATCCTGCGCAGCGATAAACTCTGTGCCATCCTCGACCTGGACGGCGCCTGGCTTAATCTAAAAACCAGACATATTGCACCCCCGCCAAAACAACTGGTGGAAAAATTTGAGGTGTTGGAGCGAACGGAGGAGTTTCGGGTGATTGTTTCGGGGAAAGGGAGTTAAATAAACTGTCTCCGGAACTCTATGCCAACAGATGACCCTACCGCAGACGGTACAGTATCGCATCCAGTTTGGTTTCGATAGAAACCAGGGTTGCATTGGGTATGGCTGGCGCTACTTTTATGCTGCTGAGCAATTCTTGAAGCCGTTGCTTAATATTATTTTTCCGCTTTTCCTCAGCATCCGCCAACTCTGCATACCTTGCTGAGTAGCCGAAGGCGGATGGTTTATCAAAGGCATCTATTGAAATTCCCTTTTTTTGGTGTAGTATCTTTCTATATTATCTGCCACGGAGGGACTCAATATGCTCAGCTTTCTAAAGCGATTGATCAACAAACCTGCTGATGAACCAGTCAAACCAAAATACAAAAACAGCAACGAAAAACCTCCCAGCAAAAGGCAAATCACAGAATGTGAAGTTCTTGGCTTAAAAATTAAGCCCCACATGAGCAGCCATGATGTTTGGCAAATGCTTAAGGATGCGGTTGAAATTCCCCAAAACCAAGCCCTTCTGGATAAATATTACGCTCCAGAAAATGCCCTTGATGAAGATGAAGACCGTGAAGAATATGGCAACGA
>JASFYS010000210.1:0-5677 GCA_045047095.1 Desulfuromusa sp.
AAGAATTAATTACTTAGTTATTTCAACTAGATATAAAATAACATCGCTAGCTCGTGGCGAGGAGATATCTGAATAACGGAGGAATATTCCTGTCTGACACAAATATTCCTGCAGGACAGGAATTCTGCTGAAGAAAAAAGATTGTGAGTGCGGGTGTTTTAGGGGAATAAGAGCAAAACCGGGACCGTCCCCGAATGGAGGCTGTCCCAGGCTTTTGCGGTGCGAACCAGCGCAGTTTCTTAACCCGTAAAATCTTGGGACAGCCCCCGATGACCCTGGGGACAGTCCCGATTTTACTACAATATTGCTTAAACTAGTGCCATTCGGGAAAATGGTTATTGGAGCATCTTTTTTAAGTCGAAATAGAAGGAATTAAATCCCTTTTTTTTGTGCCGCCGAGGAGCTTATGGTTTGAATGCGGATGTGGGTGGGGAGATCCTTAGCAAACAGTGTGTGTTTTTCTTGTGCCGTCATCAGTAGCTGTTCTACGGTGTTGACCAGTTCAAGGACATTCCCTGGCCACGGGTAGGATTCAAGCATACGGAGCAAATCGGGAGAAAGATTCTTCGGTTTCAGGCCACAACTCTGGCAGATCTTTTCCATATAAAAAGTCACCAGCGCCTCGATATCCTCTTTGCGCTGCTGTAGCGGCAACAATTCAATATAGCAACCTTGCAGAATGGCCAGAAGGTCAGCAGCGAAATCCCCTTTTTGCACCAATTCATCTAAATCCGCGCTGGTGGTCGTAATCAGTCGAAAATATTTCTGCTCCACCGGGATGCGAATAATTTTGTGCAACATTCTCTGCGTATCAATATCCAGGTCTTGAATACCATCGAGAAGCAATGTCCCGGTACCAACATCCATGAGATAATCTATCAGCTGTTGCTGGGTATTATGTTTGTCGATGGCACCACAAGAAACAGAGATAAAGGGTTGTTCATTGCGTGCACTCTGCTGGTGGATGGTACGGGCAAATAGCCCTTTTCCAGTCCCGTTCTCACCATAAATAAGAACCGGATCATCTGTATTGGCCATCCTGCCAACAACCCCTCGGGCAACTTTAGTACTGGCATTCCGGGCAACAATACTGCCCGGTTCTTGCTGCAGGGGTTTGCCCTCGGCAATAACCTTTTTGCTGATTTTCAAAGTGTTATCTGAAAAATTGATGCGCAACTCTTTTTCATCAATCCCGGGAAGATCAATTTCTATCTGAACCAAATGATCAGGAGAAGCCAACCCTTTGAGTAAGGACTCTTGAAGTGACTTTATTTCTGCGATCTTCATTTTTTGAGTGAATAACATATCCCGATAACCCTTCTGAGATTAATTTTAAGCCTCAATATTCTTTCACGGCTACACACTCTAAGCATTGTGTATGCCAATTTTGTATTTTAATCAGTTCGAGAAATGGCGTTCTTTTTCAGTAATGCGTAGAGTCTGGACTGGGATAATCCTGATATTCGACACGCTTCTGAAATATTTTTCCCCGTAAGTTCCATCAACTCCAGTAGATATTCTTTTTCTGCTTGTGCATAAATTTTATCTCGAAACTCCTGTAATTTCGGCAAATCACCAATAATTTTATCGATAACATATTGATTTTCTTCCGTGGGCGCACTTGAGCTTGCTTCCATTTCTGCACGCCGGACTTGAACCCGAATATGACTGGGGAGGTGTTTGGGGTAGAGAGTCTGATCAAAACGTGCCGTGGTCAGACTGCGCTCCAAAGTATTCACGAATTCCCGCACATTCCCGGGCCAGGGATAACTGATCAGGGTTTCTAAAAATTCAGGGGAAAATCCCTTTGAATCCAGCCCGTACTGAGTACAGAATTTATCAATATGGTACCTGGCCAATTCCTTGATATCTTCACGCCGTTCCCGCAGGGTTGGCAGTTCGATGATGAAGGTGCGTAAGCGAAACAACAGATCACTGCGAAATTCGCCGGTTTCTACCATCGCATCCAGATCCCGGTTGGTTGCCGCAATCAGACGAAAATTGCTTTCGATCTCTTTATTGGCTCCGACTGGTCGGAATCGATGTTCCTGAAGAACCCGCAGAAATGATTTTTGTAACGACATTGGTAATTCACCGACCTCGTCGAGAAACAGGGTTCCCTTGTGAGCTTGCCGGACTAAACCATCCTGAGCCCGGTCAGCGCCGGTAAATGAACCCTTTTCATGACCGAATAAAAGGCTTTCAACCAATGTTTCTGGCAAGGAAGTGCAATCCACAACAACAAAATTTTCTTTACTCCGCAAACTATTTTCATAAACCGCCCGGGCAAATAATTCCTTCCCGGTTCCCGTTTCACCGGTAATAAAAACATTGGCATCACTCTCAGCAGCCTGTGCCACCAGATCCAGACAGTTATTCAGTGCCGGGCTACTGCCAATAATATTCTCCCTTTTCAGTCGTATCGGCTTGCGCTTCAGATCTGCCTCTTTTTTTTCTTTACGGTATTGCAACGCTCTTTCCAGTGAAAGAGTGATCTCCTTAATGGAAAATCCTTTTTCAATATAATCCCAGGCCCCACTTTTAATTGCCAACTCAGCACCATTGGGATCACCAAAACCGGTCATTATAATCACTTCCGGATTTGATGGGCTGGCTTCTATCGTTGGTAAGGCATCCAGACCACTCCCATCGGGCAGATTGACATCAAGAAAAACCACATCAAAATCGCCGTTGATAGCAAGCTCAGTCCCTTCTTTTATGGTCATCGCACTGGTTGCCACATGTTTTTTACGTTCTACCAGCGTCGAGAGGGTGGCACACATCATCTCTTCATCATCTATAATCAGTATCTTTGCCATCTTTTCCCTCTGGGATTTAAGCAGATTCCAGTTGCAGTAACTTCTGAACAACCCGAATAATTTCGCTTCTTTCAACCGGTTTCATCAATACTTCTCGGATTCCAAGGGCTTTAGCGGTCGCTGGATCCACTGCAGCATCCGTCCCAGGTGAAGAACCGGAGCAAAGGACAATCGGTAAATCAGGACGAATGGCCAACAACTCTTGAGCCAGCATAACTCCAGTTAAATGTGGCATCGTCTGGTCAGTAATGACCAAATCAAAAATATCTGGATTTTTCCGGAACAGATCCAGGGTTCTGCGACTGTCTGTTTCCGCAGTCACCACATACCCGGATCGTTCCAGACCTTTTTTCATCCCTGCCATATAATCGACTTCATCGTCAACAAACAGAATATGTCCTTGTCCAGTGACTGCTTTTGGTGCTAAATCGGCAGCCGTCTCATTGTCCTCTTTCTCAGCTTTAGGGAAGAGAATCGTAAAGGTTGTTCCAACATCAATGATACTGTTGACGGAGATATTTCCCCGATGATTCTTGATGATACCATGAACGATTGAGAGACCCAGTCCGGTCCCCTTCCCTTGTGCTTTGGTTGTATAAAACGGATCAAAGATTCTATCCATAACCTCCCGGGTCATTCCATGCCCGGTATCAGCGACAATCAGTTTAATATATTCCCCTGGCTGCAATCCAGGATAGCGAACAATATCTTCCGAACTTAGACGAATATCGCTGAGACTGATATCGAGAATTCCCCCTTTTTCTTGCATGGCATGACCGGCATTGGTACAGAGGTTCATAATAACCTGATTAATCTGGGTCGGGTCAGCAGCGATAAATCCTGATTCTGTCGTAATACTCTTACGCAACTCAATTGTTGTCGGCAAGGTCGAGCGTAGCAAGGAGAAGCATTCTTCTATAATCCCGTCGAGTGGAACAATCGTTTCTGGCTGTTCATTTTGACGACTGATGGTCAGGAACTGCTTAACTAGATTCTTCCCCCTTAATCCTGCCTTAAGAACCAACTCTAGAGAACTATAGAAGGGGCTATCTTCCGGAACATCTTCAAGAGTCATCTCCATATTGGTAATAATTATGGCGAGAATATTGTTGAAATCATGGGCGATTCCCCCTGACAATGTTGCCATGGCCTCCATTTTTTGTGCTTGGCGCAGCTGCCGTTGCAGTCCTGCGGCCTCACTGACATCACGAATTGTTGCGACATAACGCACAACCTGCCCGGAGTCACCAAAGACCGGCGCAACCCGTGCATCCACATCATATTCGGTGCCATCTCTTTTTTTATTCACAAAATGACCGCTCAGAACTTTATTGCTCGCAAAAACATTTAACAGGGCTTGATAAAAGAGAGGATTTCGTTTGGAGCATTCAAAGTCATGAATGCTGACCCCGATCCCTTCTACTGCCGGGACGCCACAGAGAAGCTCAAAACTGGGATTGATATATTGGATCACGCCCTCAGCATCAAAAGTAATAACCCCGTCTGACGTCTGATCCATAACCGTTGCCAGCATGAAACGTTCTTCCATCTCACGCTTGCTTTCTGCTTTTAACCGCAGCCCTCTGATTCCATAAGAAAGGTCTTCAGCGAGCTCTTCCAGCAACTGTGCTTCTTCAACATCAAATGCATGCGGTTGGTCATCAAAAATCACCAGAGAGCCAAAGACTTTGCTATCTTCAATAAGAGGTAAGGCGATGCAGGAGGTATAACCACATTTTTCTACTGCTGTGCGCCAAGGACGATAGAGGGGATTGGTCAATAAATTGTGAAATACGGTGATTTTACCGGTGCGGATACTGGTGCCAGCGGGACCCCGACCACGCTCACTATCCGCCCAACTCGCCTGTAAATCATCAAGGAAACAACCTTCTGCACCCCAATGGGCGACTGAGCGTAAGTTTTTTTCAGCATTATCCTCACCAAAGGCAACCCACGCCATACGGTGGCCGCCAACTTCAACACAAATGCGGCAAATTTCTTCCATCAGCTCAAATTCATCATCAATCCGGGTCATTGCCTTGGTGCAAGCGCTGAAACTTCTCAGGGAGCGGTTGACCTTCTGTAAACTTTTCTGCGATTCAGCAATTGCGATTTCCCAATAGCTCAATAACCAATAGAGCATTCCACTTGATAGAGCGATAAAAAACCAATAACCGGGACCCACTGATCGCTCTGCGAGAGCAGGTTGACTTAAGAGTGCGGCAAAAATTTTATTGGCAACAAGAGCCCACAGGCCGCTGACGATAAAGTAGCCTAAGGCAATGGTCAGGCAAGTAAATCTTTCTGATATTGGTTTATTCGCCATATTTATCTTACCTTTGGAAAGGAACGTAATCTATTGTGGATATGCACCCAAACAGTTAATAAATCTCCATGTTGGCAGAAAGTCAACTCATTTCAGCCTTTCTCTTCCCTTTCTTTAGCTTTGAGCGTGATAATTCAGCTGCAATAAAAAAGGCACCCCCTCTGAGATGCCTCTGCTCTTGTGACTAATATCCTCTCCCACACTATTCTTGAAGTATGGCGTTCCGCTCACCCAAAGGATCAATCACCGGGAGTAAAATGATAAATGTGGTTCCGATACCGACAATACTGTTTACTGAGATCTCACCACCATGATTTTTTATAATTCCATGAACCATCGATAAGCCGAGACCGCGACCACTATCCTGAACCTTGGTCGTATAGAAAGGGTCAAAAATACGTTCCAGCTCTTCTCGATCCATGCCATGACCAGTATCTGTAATCGTAAGCCTTGCATGTTCACCGGGAGTCAGATTTGGGTAGTGACATGCCCACTCAGGTGGAATCATCATATTCGTAAGGCTGACTTCCAG
>JASFYS010000211.1:0-5837 GCA_045047095.1 Desulfuromusa sp.
CGTTTTTACAATCAATGCAAAGAACGGATTTTTCCTCGCAGCCCGGCGGTGATTGGTCGAGAAGTCAAATACTGCCATCCCCCAAAAAGTGTTGATACCGTGCTGGAGATTATTGAAGCCTTCCGCTCTGGCAAACAGGATGTCGCTGAATTCTGGTTGACCATGGGAGAAAAATTTATCTATATCCGCTACTTTGCCGTGCGTGACGCAAATAATACCTATCAGGGTGTCCTCGAAGTGATGCAGGAAGTCAGCCGTATCCGTGAATTGGAAGGGCAGCAGACGCTGCTCAACTGGGGCAAATAACCACATCAGCAACATCCAACAGGAGATAAATAATGAAACAAATAGGCTACGTAGTGCTGCCAGTAACTCTGAATATATTTTGACTGCTTCCAGGGGGATATTGACCTGTAGCAACAAATCGGCGAGAAGTTTTTTATCGGTTTTATTCAAGGGCTCAACGGCGGCAAGAATCTGCAGACTGGCAGCCCCCTTTTCATGCTCTTTCTGCTATGCTTGCCGCATCTGCTGGTTATCCTGCTGGGCACCTAATGCGAGATTCTCCAGAACTTTTCCCGCTTCCATCATCTCTGAAGAGAAAACAAGACTACCTTCAGCATCCGCCCCTCACTTATTTTCATCAACCAACCCGTTGATAAAGGCTAGCAAATCATCCAGATCTTCTCCAGATATCTTTGCCACATCTGTAATTCGTGCAAATTTACCAACGGTGTTGAACACGACCGGATTATTCAATTTTTTGAAGATCTTGTTTCGCTCAATCAGCTTTTCCTTGATGTGGGGAAACTGCGTTATGATAGCTGCAATTTTATCTTCACTTTTCACCATCTGAGTCGCCCTTTTTTGCTTGATAAAAAGTGCTCACATCGGGATTTTTCTCGCCAAATTTGTCGATGAGTGTTCTCACGATTTCAGAGCGGTCAAGCCCCTTAGCCTCTTGTGTCTTGACAAACTGATAAGCAGCAAACAGCGACGATGGGCCAATTTCAGAGGCAAAGTAGCCAACTCCCTGATTCCAGGCGAACATCGAAAACAATTCATCAAATTCGGTGACCGTCACCCCAATTGAATAGGCCTTGACCAACTCTCTGGTTGCCTGTCTCATCCGGCCACCGCCAACACCGTTGGCAAGAGATAGCAACAGCCGGGTCTGCATATCAATTGCTGGATTTTCCTGCCCCCAAATCAAATCCCAGAAATTAACCACCACATCAGCCAATTTGGGTTCAATCCGATTAAAATTCACAATTGCTGTCGGTTTCAAGGGGACATCCATGCCATCAGGATATTTTGGTGTATCCATGGTGCTGCGATAAAAGTAAACCTTGTATTCGTTTTCAGATACCTTATCGGTATGATGTTCGTACCCTAATTCCTCAAGGGCAGAGTACAGCGGGATAGGCTCAAAACTCTGCACCACACATAATCCCTTTCCCACCTCAATATTTTGTGCTTTCTTCAATATGGCGGGCAAGAAATTACCCTTCAACTGCCTCACGTCTCTTACTTCGAAAGCTTCTTTCCGGTCTAACCATTCGTTTTTCATCTTTCCTGCCTTTCTTATGTCGTCTCAAACGTAGGTTTTTTGTTGTGCAATGAGAATGTTAATTTAAGTGTGTTTAAAAAAACTGCCGGGCAAATAAAGCTCCACTGCCCGGCATGCCTATTTATGCACCTCTCTTCTAAAACTCTAATGCCAGTTGGCAGGTCACAGTATCTGCCGAGTCGTCTGTCCCACCATCCGAGGTATCATAATCCTCATCGTGAATATACTCAAGAGCGATACCCAAACCATCAATTATTACGAAACCAACTGTTGCGCCAATACGTGTCTCTGGCAGCCCCAGAAAAGCAGCTTCATCCGACCCCTGATAAGAAACAGCTGCCGTCGCATCGTGCCCAGAAATTTTAAAACCGTAGCCTAATTCCAGGTTCCAAGTTTCTGGTTTAGAATCTTCTGCTTTTAGATAATCATCGTCCAACGCGGTGAGGTATTCACCGACCAGAGTAAAATCGTCAAAGCCGACAATGGCACTGATCGTTGCACCGCTGGTATAATCATCTAGAAGAGTAATGCTCGCATCATCAAGATAGTCAGAGAAGCCGCCTGATGAGGTTAGATTGCTGATCCAGCCAGCAGATAAGTCAATACTGACTTCTTCCGTTTCATAGGTATATCCTGCTACGACACCGAAAGCATCAATCATGTCATCATCGGCATCATCACTGGTCTCACTGTTAAATGTGTATGTCGCACCATAAAACCCTCCAGTACCAAAATCGACAACAACTGCTCCCTCACGCGTTTCACCCAGTTCAAGAGTCAGGGGATCGCTGATCATGCCGGTCTCGAAGACACCAAATGGAACATAGAGCTTACCGGCTGTCACCGAAATGCCATATTCATCAACGCTACCAAGAACGATACCACCTTCATCAATAAAAACCCCTTCGCTACCATCCTCCTCCCACTTCATTAGAGCATACCCAGAGAAGTAGTCGGTCAATGGGACATCGATGCGTAGCTCCACATTTGTCAAATCAATATCACTGTCTTTAACCTTATCATAGCTTGAGCTATAGTTGGCCTCGACTTCAATGGCGCCAGACAAATTTAACCACCTCGGCAACCCCTGGTTGGCAGCTTTCTCAAGCGCTGCCAATCGGTCCGCAAATCCACCATCGGCAGCAGTAGCAACTGAAGAAAAACAAAAGACGACACCACAAAGAATCAAACCTGTAAGAAATTTCATAAACCCAACCTTTCTAAAAAAATGGGAGCAATATTGCTCCCGTATAAGAGAATATGGCTGGAAATATAAGCATGTATTGTATGTAAGTCCGTGATGATGGTCACAATCAGAAAAGTAGAAAACTATTTCCCTATACAGTCTCCACCATTTCTGTTAAAGCAATGAGAACTGCCAACCTCTTCTCTGGGTAAATCCAACGTGGTGCTACGAAAACACACGGAAATTCTACCAATCCTATTCAATACGATTCTGGCCTTGTCGGTCCTCTATGCGCCACAACCGCTGCTGCCGGTTCTCAGTCAACACTTTGGGGTGAGTCAAGAAGCCGCAGCAGCGTTGACCACTGTCACCTTTATCCCACTGGCACTGGCTCCACTTGCTTATGGCTATCTCCTTGAAACGGTCTCCCCGATCCGGGTGCTGAAGATTGCAGTTCCTCTGTTGGCAGTGACCGAACTCTGTTTTGCCAGCGCACCCAGTTTTTCACTGTTGATGACAATCCGGCTGATCCAGGGGTTGCTGGTTCCAGCGATTTTGACCTCGTTGATGACCTATCTATCGGGACGTTCCTCGGCAGATACAATTCAACGCATCATGGCCATCTACATTGCAGCAACAATTTTTGGTGGTTTTATCGGTCGGGCAACTTCGGGCTTGATTGCCAATCTGTTTGGTTGGCGTTTCAGTTTCCTGGCCCTGGCAATCACTCTCTGCATTGGCTTTCTGACCCTGTTCCGTTTACCTGAAATAGAGGGTTTAAAACCAACCCGACCCCAACCAAAGGCGCTTTTGGAAGTCTTGCGGAGACCTGCATTCTTATCCATCTACCTCAGCGTATTTTGCCTGTTTCTTATTTTTGCCGCAGTCATGAATTTTTTACCCTTCCGCCTCACTGAACTGAGCGATCAAGCCAATGAGCTACGCATTGGCCTGATGTATTCCGGTTACATGATGGGAATTGTGACCTCCCTGGGAGCGCCAAAATTTATTGCTTGGATCAAAAGTGAGATAACGACCATCCGTGTCGGCTTGACCTGTCTCGGGTTGACCCTGATCGGACTTGCCACTGCAAAGATCTGGATCCTGTTCGGAATGATGTTCCTTTTTTGTGGCGCAATGTTTCTGGTGCACTCAACAGCCTCCGGGCTGGTCAACCAACTGGCGGGAAAGCAATATCGTGGGCTGACCAATGGGCTTTATGTCGCCTTCTATTATGCCGGGGGCAGCATTGGATCTTTTGCTCCAGGAATTATTTACCGACATTTTGGCTGGAATGGTTTTCTTATTCTGTTGGCTCTGGTCTGTTGTACAGGTTATATCTGTATCAACAAAGTCCGGCTGCCGAAAAAACTATAACAATTTTCAAATAAGGCGCGCAAATGCTATTACCCGGTTACCGCTATGAATTAAAAATTAAAAGTATCACCCCCAAGGGGATTTGGTTGAATGCGCAGGAAGAACAGCTTTTTCTTCCCCTGCGTGAATGCCCTGACGAGATTAACCAAGAAGAAGCGATTGAAGTCTTTCTTTATCTTGATCGTGACAACAAGCAAAAAATTACCACCCATATACCCCTGGCGCAGGTGGGGGAGTTTGCCCTGCTGAAAGTTAAAAGTATTGGCCCCCATGGTGCTTTTCTCGATTGGGGTGTAGAGAAAGACTTGCTGTCCCCCTACAGTGAGCAAGCACAGAAAATGGAAGAAGGGCGACGCTATCTGGTGCATATCTGTCATGATCATGAAAACCGCCCGATTGCCTCAAGCCGACTGGAGAAGTTTCTGGTCAAAGAGAATCGTGATCTGAAAGAAGGAGAAGAAGTCGAGCTTTTGGTCTGGGCGTTTACCGACCTGGGGGTCAAAGTGATCGTCAATAATTATTACGAAGCACTGCTTTACAAGGATGAGGTTCCGCCAGAATTAAAACGGGGAGAGTTCCGCACCGGTTACGTTCTACGCATCCGCGCCGACCACAGAATAGACGTCACCCTGCGTCGTCCCGGTGCTGCCGGAATTCAAGATGCCAGAACTGTCATTCTGGATGCACTTAAGGTTGATGGGTTCCTGCCTCTGCATGACCAGAGCCCACCAGAGCTAATCCGCAATCAGCTGGGATTAAGTAAAAAGGTTTTTAAAAAAGCGGTTGGGGGCTTGTATAAGGATGGCTTGATTGAGTTGGGAGATCAGGGGCTATCTTTAGTTAAAAAATAATCTTGCCACTATCTCATAAAATCAGAAAAATCACTTTGCGCCCGCTATATGCCCAATGCCTTCCATTGTTTGCAGTAGCTCGCTCAATCTTTTAAGAAAGTCTAATAATGGTTTCTTCCCCAAAAAATATCTCCGGGATTTGGTTTATTCTTTTTGCAGCAATGCTTTGGGGGACAACTGGTACCGCGCAAAAGCTGGCTCCGGTTGGAGCAACTCCGTTGACCGTTGGTACAATCCGCCTGGCGATTGGTGGATTGTCTTTACTGATTCTCGCTATTGCACGCAAACAATTTTTTAGCGGGAAGAGCTGGCCACTACTTCAAACCTTTATTTCCGCATTTTTTGTTGCTTCTTACCAGCTGTGTTTTTTTGCAGCGGTTGCGAAAACCGGGGTTGCAGTAGGCACCATGGTTGCGATTGGCAGTTCTCCTGTTGCAGCAGGGATACTTGGATTTTTGATCCGAAAAGAGATCCTTGAGAGAAAGTGGTATATCGCAACTTTTCTTGCGATTATTGGCTGTATTTTGCTTTCAATGTCCGGAGGACAAATTGATCTTGATCTGGTAGGAGTGCTCTTAGCTCTTGGTGCCGGAGTCTCTTACGCCATCTATACGGTCAGCGTTAAGGGGCTTCTCGACCAACATTCCCCCGATGCGGTGATGGCTGTTGTTTTTACCTCAGCAGCACTACTGATGACCCCGACGTTTTTTTTCGCAGACTGGACCTGGGTTCTTCAAACTCAAGGTCTTGTGGTCGCTTTACATTTAGGGATAGTCACTGCAGCACTGTCATATTGGCTGTTTGCTCGAGGTTTAAAAACAGTCAAAGTTGGCAACGTTGCCACATTATCACT
>JASFYS010000212.1:0-22842 GCA_045047095.1 Desulfuromusa sp.
GCTTCCGGCTGAAGCTGCAACGGGAGCGGCGATGACCGCAAACGCTACAATTGAGGTGAGTAATGTTGAGAGTTTCATTGAGTGTTTCCTCCATGCAAAGAGATTTATCAATACGTGACCACTTTATAAATCAATGATCACCCGAAGTCACTTTCGCAAGCACACCTACCTTTTGATACAAAAAGAAAACAGCAGCAGTCTGATCACCTCCCTTGTTTGATCCCTCCCCAATTTTGCCCAACAGAGACTTTTAATGGCGCTGCGGAGGCAGTATCCGGTGACCATTTTCAGTATCAACATACAACCAGCAAGTAAACGCTAGAGCCTGCCACTCGATTTTAGAAAAGAGCCAAATTCTTTTAATTGAGATGATAGGACAGACCGCTGCGCGCTTGGTTATATTGCCGTTGTCCGATTGATTTCTATCAAATCAGCCAGCAGAGCAAATCCGGTTGCCGCTTTTCCCGCTCCCGGACCCATAATGGTTATATCATCGACATACTTGGTTCTGAACATCAACGCATTGGTCGGGCCACTAACCCCTGCCAAAGGGTGGGATAGCGATATCTTCTCAGGCTTGACACTCCCCTTCACAGAACCATCGCTTTGTACCTTCATCGTTGCGATCAGTTTGTATCGTTTGCCCTGCTGTTTGGCTTTGGCAATATCTGCACTGGTTATTTTTGTGATTCCTTCGCGTTCTACTTGATCCTTGGTTAAAGGGTAGTTTAGAACAACATTTGACAAAATAACCACTTTAGCAAGAGCGTCCCAACCTTCGACATCCCCGGTTGGATCGGCCTCAGCATAGCCGAGCTCTTGTGCTTTTTGCAGAGCCGCTGCATATTCCATCCCGTTTTCCATCTCAGTCAGGATGTAATTTGTGGTTCCATTCAATATCCCTTGAATCTCGGTAATTCCCGCGCCGGCTAAGTTATTGAGGCAGAGATTGATGGCTGGTGTTCCTGCCATTACCGTCCCTTCAAATTTTAACATGACGTTGTTTTGCTTTGCCAGCTCACCCAGTTCTTTAGCCGCCAGAGCAACTGGTCCTTTGTTGGTCATTGTCACATGTTTGCCTGCAGCTAGCGCGGTTTTGACATGCGTGATGGCGGGTTCACCGGTTTGGACGTCGGTCCAGCTGACTTCGACAATGGTATTCGCATTACTTTTTGTAATTGTCGTGAGGCTATCCCAGCCGGTGGTTTCTGCCCCTTCATAATCGGACAGGCTTTGATTGTTCTTCACCATCGCTAACAGTTTGCCCATGTCCAATCCGTCGGGGTGGTACGCTGAGCCTTTTAATTTGTCTGAAACAGCGACCACTTGGCACTCAAATCCGTATTGTTGCTTAAGCTTTTGTTGCTCTTCAAGCAGGATCTCTACCAGGCCTTGCCCGACAACACCGAAACCGATCAATGCAAGTTTTAATTTCATAAGTTTCCCCTTTGATGTGTTTTAATTATTGTTCTGTGCAATGAAAACAACCAATATTCTCCATATCAGCTATGAAACTTAGTTGGAAACGGTGCTTATCGTTTCGACAGCTTCCGGCTCACCTTTTTGATTCCAGTTTCGCAATTTGTAGTATTCCTGAACGAGAGATTTAAAAAAAGCGCGATCCAATTTTTTCCCTCGCATAAACCCGGCCAGTGATTCTTCATCGAAAAAACGGTTTGGCAAGGTATCATCAGCATGTGTACGCCCATTGCGCAAGTTGTATGTTCGGGCTAGATTCGTAATTTTGGCTCCGATGGCATGCAATGAGTCTTCCGTATGTTCATAACCAGTGGCTGCATTCAAAACTTCGGCCAGACGCTTTACCCCTTCAGGCACAAAATCGCAAATGACCAGACTGTTGCGTACATTCACATCGTCAATACCCTTTGCAACAGTTGCGGGAATTTGATCGATGGTGAAACCCTCCTCCATATCGGTATCAAGGCACCAAAGTCGGGTGTGGCTGGCAAAATCCGCGACTGAAAGCATCAGGGACATAATCAGTGACCCTTTAGGGTTAACACCGGAGTGCTCCATGCCGAAAGTATTGATGGCAAAGTCGGCACTCCCCTTGCCGATGATTTCAGCCGCACGCTTTGTGCCATCGCCAAAAATGGCACCAATGCCTTTTTTTTGAGCCATTAATTGGATTAATTTGTACTGTGCTTCAGCATTGCCCCAACTTAGGTCCAGACCGTCCCAGTTGTCCAACAGCTTTTTCTCATAACATTCCATGGCAAATGAAATCGTAACTCCGACACTAATCGTGTCCATTCCCAAGTCATTGCACAGCTCATTGGCCATCGCCACCTTCTTGATATCGTTGACCATGCAGCCAGATCCCAAGTAAGCAGTCGTTTCATATTCAGGCCCCTCAATCTGGTGCCCGTCAAATGTTGCTATCTTCGAACAACGAATAGCGCAATTAAAGCAGGAGGTATCTTTCCAGTTCAGCTCTTCTTTGGCGGTCTCTGAAGATATCTTCTCAAAATCATCAAAGCCGCACTCCTTAAAATTACGAGCCGGCAGTACCCCAAGCTCTTGACCCCTTCTCACCCAAAGCATGGTCCCCTTCTGCCGTCGATACTTGACACTGGGATTACTTAAAATGTCTTTTGTGAGTTTTTTGTTCAGCTCTCTGAACTTTTCTGCATCGTGGTAATGAACCTTCAACTCACCATCGACAACGATGGCTTTTAACATTTTTGAGCCCATTACCGCCCCGGCGCCACCCCTTCCAAACTGCCTGTGCTTGTCCACGCCAATACCGGCCAATCTTGAAAGGTTCTCACCTGCGATGCCAATGCAGGCAACTCTGGGATCATGGCCGGGGTGCTTATCGATGAGCCAGTCATTGACATAAAAGATCCCTTTTCCCTGTATCTGCTCAGCGGATTTAAACTCTACTCCATCCTTGGTCACATACAGGTAGTTCCACGATTTAGCTTTCCCAACAATAACCATGTAGTCAAATCCCGCGGCCTTCAATTGCGGGCCGAAGTGACCTCCACAATGGGTGTCCAGGATTGAATTTGTCAGGGGAGATTTAGTAACGAGAGTGGTGCGGGCACTGGTTTGAATTTCGGAACCGGTAAAAGGGCCGTTAACAAATATCAGCGGATTGTCTTCG
Source organism: Desulfuromusa sp. (assembly GCA_045047095.1). Classification (GTDB taxonomy): domain Bacteria; phylum Desulfobacterota; class Desulfuromonadia; order Desulfuromonadales; family Geopsychrobacteraceae; genus Desulfuromusa. Next base: position 3,131 of record JASFYS010000212.1, read on the forward strand.
CCCAGTGCTTCAGGGGCAGGAGCAATCTTGTCAAGAATCGCAAATCCCAAGCCTTTGCCGCCAATATAGTTTTTTACTAACGTCTGGTCTGTGTTGTTTATTTCATAGGTTTTGGTGGTTAAATCGATCTTAACCCATTTTCCAGTATAAGACATTTCTTCAGCACCTTTTATTTTTCTAAGTCGTTAACGGGACTGATTATTACTTATCGTGAATCCCCAAAATATCTGATTGCGACCGGTTTCCCTGCGATGCTCTTCCTCAGGATGTCAAATTCCCGGCAAGGGCAGCATCGTTGTCGCTTTTATCTCAGAAAGAACCAGACTGGTCGTGATTTGCCTCACATGCGGCAATGTCGTCAGCTTGGATCGGAGAAACTGTTCCAATTCATGTTGGCTCCTAAAGATCGCCTTGATCAGATAGTCAGATTCACCTGTCAAATAGTGACATTCCAGCACTTCCGGAAAGCGACAGAGCTCTTCTTCAAAACGGGTCAATACTTCGGCAGAGTGAGCCTGCAGCCGGGCTTGAAAAAAACAAATAAACTCCAATCCCAGTTTTTCATGATCCAGAAGAGAAACATACTGCTTAATTACTCCCAGTTTTTTTAGTCGTTTCAACCGGGCATGAGCCGCCGGCTGAGAAAGATTAATTCGGCGTGCCAGCTCACTATTGCTGATGCGGCTGTCTTTCTGGATCTCATGTAAAACCGCCAAGTCAATTCCATCCAATTTTATCTTTTCCGGCGATGTCATTCTGACTCCTGACTGTGGTTATTCTTCCACGGGTAATAAGAAAATAGAAAGATATTTTTGAACTATAGTCAATAAAGAGAATAATTAAAATCAAACTCAACAAATTACTTAAAAAGTTCAAAATACTGATATTAGTGGCCTTACGGAATGGAAAAATTCAAAGTTTATTAACAGCGGGTTTTGTAATCTATGTGCTTGATATGCGCTCTAAAAACAATGTTCTAATTAATGTATTGGTTGCAATTATTTCATCCATTTTGTATTTCCAACGGGGGATCTAAGCGGGGTGCTGGTGAGGATTGTGATCACTTTTCTTTTGAGTTCCTTGCCCATCATGGTGGAGATTTCTTCATCTCCGGCCAATTCTGATATCGATGCAGGATTTTGGTTCCTCATGGATTGTATTTCGCGCTTTTTTTCTGAATCACTCCGGGCGGAAACAATTTTAAAGAAACAATTTCAAAGAAAGTATAAAGTGAGAGTAATTGGGGTTTAAAAGTTTTCCCTGTTGCTATAATAAATTGACTGATTCTGTTCTTTTAAATTGAAAATTAATATTTTATGAACAAGAATTACAATTTTTGAAAGGATTTTATGGATAAAATGAATAGTGATGCCGGAACGCCGATTGCTTTGACTCTTGAACCGGGGGTTTACTATCGTTGCACCTGTGGTCAGTCTGAAAGTTTACCTTTCTGTGACGGACATCATCAAAGTGGGGAATTCACACCAATCAGGTTTGCGATCAAAGAACGAGAGAAGGTTTATTTGTGCAGTTGTGGAAAAACTGACAATCAACCGTATTGTGACGGAAGTTGCGGGGTTAAACTTTGATGGTGTCGCAAAAAGTCCGCCCCACGGCGTTGCAGCGGTTTTTCAAGACCTTGATATACTGTATGTATGTCTTCGTCTTTGAAAAACCACTCCGCCTTGTGGGACGAAATTTTTGCGACGCCAGCTGATTTGTTTTTGCGAGACCATCAACTTTAACGGATAACCTTTCATGTGGGGGCGCTTGTGCTAGACTTTGGTGAGGGAACGTGGTTCGTACTTATTACCCGTTACCCGATGTGAGCTGTGATTGCTCTTTAAATATAATAATATGAGTAGGATAGATTGATGTATAAGATTATTACCCATCCAGGAAGTGCCCATAAAGACGATTTCATGGCTGTGAGTATTTTACTTGCAACCCTTGGTTCTGCGGAAGTTTTCCGGCGTGAAGCGACAGCCGAGGATCTTGCCGATCCAGACACCTATGTTGTGGATGTGGGGATGGATTATGATCTGGAGAAACATAACTTCGATCATCATCAGGATTCAACGTTTCCCTGTGCATTTCATTTGGTGATGAGATATCTCGGATATCACGATACCGCAATGATAGTTTTTGGCTGGTATGCGCATATGAGCATGATGGATGTTCGGGGTCCATACCGAACCGCCCAATACCTTGGTGTCGATACCAGTATTCTGTTTGCGTCTTCTTCACCGATTGATGGCTATATTCTCTCTTGTTTTTCAAAAGTGACATCGTTAACTGAGCGAGATGCTTTTTACGGGTTGATGAAGGATTTTGGAGAAGATTTTATCGAGATGGTCAGTCTGAAAATGAAACGCTTGGAGCGGTTGAAGAAAGAAACTCAAATCCTGCCGGTTAAACATCTGAAAGCTCTTGTCAGTAAAATTGATGATAACCCCAAATTATCTATGGAGTTATATCTACGAGCCCTTGGTGATGATGATGTGGCTATAAGTATTACCCCGTCGGTGCGTGGGGCAGGGTGGGAGATGTTGCGCCTGGGAGACAATATGGTGGTTGATTTTCGTGCTGTTGCCTCCAATCCGGAAATTCGTTTCGTCCATGTTAATGGGTTTATGGCCAAAACAAAGAGCTTGATTCCTCTTGAGGCGGTTCTAGACATCGTGTCACAGGCTATTGGTGATTCGAAAGCGACCGTTCATCAACAGGTGGATTAATATTGTCGTTTATCCCATAGTGTTCAAAAAACCAATAAAAGGCAAACATCAGTCCTGGGGTTTTCGCTAGATCTTCGTTGAATAGAAATGTTTTTGCCTCGGTCAGTGGAATATATTCGAGGATAATTTGTTCGTTTTTAATCCCGCCGCCGGCATGGACTCTCATCGCCTCATTTATTGCAGCATAGAAAATGTGTTGCTTGCTGCCGGTGATGCCGACATTGGTAAAGAATGAACTGATTCTTTTAATCTTTTCCAGAGGGACATCATAACCACATTCTTCGTTAATCTCTTCTTTAGTAATTTGTTTTAGCGATGCCTTTTTATCCACAATGCCCGCGCACAGTTCGTAGGTGCAGGTGTGTTTTTTATGGTTCATATAGACTGGCGGTCGAAACTGTTTGACCAGCAGTAACGCTTTTTTTTCGATATGGTAGAGGAGAACGGAGACACTGTCGTGACTCTTGACGGCTTCCCAGCTGCGTTCATTTCCGTCCTGGGAATAATGCAGGTGTAGCGGTTTGACAAAGTTATTTTTCTGGTGGGGAGCAATCGAGAAGTTGGTGATTTCAAAGGGCATCGGTTTTCCTTTTTAACGGTAATAAAAAACGTCCTTCTAAATTGAATGAAGGACGTTTTTAATTCTTTCAGGCGCTTCGTAATAAATCAGGCCTCAGCAATTTTCAGGACAATTTTGCCAAAGTGTTTGTCCTCTTCCATCATCCGGTGGGCTGCCACAACATCAGCCAGCGGAAAAACTTTTTCGATGATTGGAACGATACTGCGATCAGCAAATTTAGGCAGGGCACGGCGGGTGAATTCAGCAATAATATCACCTTTTTCCGCAACCGGTCGACTCCGCAGCACCGAGCCAATAATCTGTTGGCGTTTGACCATCATTAATGCCAGATTCAATTCGGCTTTAATCCCGCTGATAATGCCAATGATGACCAGCTTCCCTTGATAAGCAAGGGAGGCCATATTTGGTTTCAGATATTTGGCGCCAACATGATCAAGAATGACATCAACCCCTTTTTTACTGGTGTATTCTTTGACCAGACCTGAAAAATCGGGATTTTCAGTATAATCAATAACCAGGTCGACACCGAGTTTTTTGACCCGTTCCATTTTCGTTGGATTAGCAGTGACAATCAGTTTGGCATTCGGGGTCAAGGCTTTTGCCAACTGAATGGCAGCAGTATTAACCCCACCGCCCCCGCCATGCAAGATGGCCGTCTGCCCATCTTTTAATCCACCAATCATAAAAACATTAAGAAATGCAGTGATGTAGCTTTCATTGACACAGGCGGCCTCTTCAAAGCTCATGCTGTCGGGGATCGACATAAGGTGGATGCCATAGGCAACAGCATACTCTGCATAACCGCCGCCGCCAACCAGTGCCATGACCCGATCACCAACCTTCCAGTCACTGACGTCGCTACCGATTTCAGCGATGGTGCCTGCGACTTCGAGCCCGAGAATTTCTGAATCACCGGCAGGGGGAGGGTAATTTCCCACCCGCTGAACCAGATCGGGACGGTTAATACTGGTAGCGACAACTTTAATCAAGACTTCATCGGCTTTTGGCTGTGGTTTGTCAACTTCCCCAACTTTCATAACTTCAGGGGCACCAAAATTTTCTATCAGAACTGCTTTCATTTTTGTCTCCTTTTGATGAAAAATGTTTAGCTCTATGATTTTTCACTGCGAGTATAGTCGGAAATGACCGGGGATTCAAACGGGATATTGACTCTCATGTCGAAAGATAAAAAAAATGTAATAATTTTTGTTAAATTGTGTATAATTATAGGTCTCACTGAAATAATGATATTGGTGTGCCGGTTGGGTACTCCTTATACTTTATTGAGCTTGGTTGCTGTGCAAATTGATCTGCAAAGACTACTGAATTATCTACTGCTGTGCTTGTCCATCGTTGGCGGAATAATCTCCGGCATGCTGGGGGGGAGGTTGGTCGACCTGTCGCTGGGGGGCGAGATGTTGTCGCTGGCAAATCCAGTGTCTCGGCAGATGACAATGCGTCAACTTCAGGAAGATGATTTCCAGATTATTCTGGATCGAAATCTGTTTAATTCCAATGCACCTGGTGTTGCTGAGAAGATGAACCTTTCATCGACGGCGATTGCTGCAGCTTCTCCCGTGGAGACATCTGGAATAACTGCCGGTTTGGTGTTAATTGGAACCGTCGTTGCGGGGGATGATTCTCTGGCGCTGATTATGTCGGGGACAAAAGCTGGTATCTTTGCATTGAACGAAGAACTGGCTCCCGGGGTGGTTGTGAGTGAAATCGACCGTAAACTGGTGGTACTTACAGATCATGGCGTCCGTCGTGAGTTGCCGCTGAAGCAACATAAAGGAGCGAAGGCTCAGCTTGTCAGACAGAGAAATAAAGCTGCTGCAAAACAGGGAATTGTTGCCGTTGATGAAAGTCGCTGGCAGATTTCAAAAGCTGTCGCGGATAACGCTCGAGCGAATCTGAATTCCTTATTGCAAACTGCCCGCATGATCCCGCAGGTCAACAATGGGAAAACGACTGGTTTTAAGCTGGTGGAGTTGGAGAAAGGTTCGTTACTTGAGAAAATTGGTTTGCGAGTTGGTGATTTGATTGTGGAAATCAATCAAGTGAAGTTGAACAGCCCGGAAAAAGCATTACAGATTTTTCAGCAAGTTCGTGAGGCGAATAATATCACTCTCGGATTGATACGTAATGGGAAGCCGGAAACTTTTGAATATAGTTTTGAATAGGAGTTGCTAGTGGTGATTCGACGCGGCATAAACGTTTTATTGCCGATATGCTTTCTTCTGATTTTGTTGGCTTCTCAATCGCTGGCAGCACAGAAAGAGAAAGTGGCAGGGGAACTTGAAGTCACGCTTGATTTTCAGAATGTCGAGTTGATCGATATGATTGGAACCATCAGCGAATTGACGGGTAAAAACTTTGTTTATGACGAATCGGTACGCGGCAAAGTGAGTATCGTATCGCCTAAACCGGTTTCTGTGGATGATGCCTATCGTTTGTTCAGTACTGTTCTTAGAGTCAAGGGCTTTACTATTGTCCCGTCAGGAAAAGTGAATAAAATTGTCTCGATTCGTCGGGCTAAAGAAGAGAATCTGCCGATCAGTGATGGATACAACCTTGGTGAACAATTCATAACTCGTCTGATTGAACTGAAAAATCTGGATGCATCAGTTGTTGCCGATACTATCTTGCGCCCGCTGATGCCAAAAACCAGTCATGTTGTTGCCTACGCGCCAACAAATACGGTTGTTATTACTGACAGTGCCGCCAATATCAGGCGTCTGGCTCAGATTCTTTCTTCTCTGGATCGTTCCTGGTCTGGCGAAAAGATGGAGATTGTTCCACTGCAGTTTTCTGAGGCTGAGGAGACTGCCAAATTGGTGATGCAGATTCTCGAAGGGGGGGCTGCCCCGGTTCGTGGAGCAAAGCCAGGAACAAATCTTCGTAAAAAAGCGCGCGGTCAGGTTATCCCTTATAAGCGTACGAATAAATTGATGATAATGGGTGACAAAAAATTTATTTTGCAAACCAGGGAGCTGATTGCGCAACTGGACGAAAAAGCTGATCGATCCCGATCCGGGGTACATGTCTATTATTTGGAACATGCTGAGGCAGAGGGTTTGTCCGAAACGTTGAATCGAATCATTTCCGGAGCCAAAAAGGGACAACCAACTAAGCAGGGTAAACCCGCCGTTGGAATCTTTGGGAATGTTTCGATTACGGCAGATAAGCCAACCAATGCGTTGATTGTTAACGCCACAGCTGAAGATTATGAGAACGTTCAGGGCTTGATCATGCAGCTTGATATCAAGCGGAAGCAGGTTTTTGTTGAAGCACTGATCCTGGAATTATCGATGGATGCTTTGATGGATCTGGGAACCTCTTTACAGGGTGCAATCGAGACGGGCAGTGACAGCTTGATCTTCGGCACCAGCAGTAATGCCGGGGGTAAAGGTCTGGCAACGATAACAGACGGGGTTCCAAGTGTCCTTGCTCAGGCGGTTGACGGTATTCTGCTTGGTGGAATGTTCAATCCTATCACCACTATGGTCAATGGAACCGAGGTCACAATTCCGGCTCTTTCAGCCTTGATAGGTCTGTCACAAACCGATTCAAATGTTAATGTTCTTTCCGCCCCGCGCTTGCTGACTTCTGATAATGAAGAGGCTGAGATTGTCGTCGGTAAAAATGTCCCTATCATTACTTCGAAATCGACCGATAATGCGGGGAATCCGATCAATTCGGTCGAGCGCCAGGATGCGGCACTCACTTTACGGTTTACCCCGCAGATAACGGAAGGGAACTTGGTCCGTTTGAAGATTTTCCAGGAAATTAGTTCGGTGACTGATTCTGTCGGAACTGTTGATGAGGTTGGACCAACTTTTAAAAAGACGCTGCTGCGCAACACCATTGTCGCTCGTGATGGTGAAACTGTGGTTCTTGGTGGTTTGTTCCAAACCGATAAAACGAAATCGATCAGTAAGGTTCCATTACTTGGAGATATTCCGATCCTTGGGTACTTATTCAAGCGGACGAAAGATGTTGAAAGGAAGACCAGTCTATTGATTTTTATTACCCCTCACGTGATTCGTAATGGTGAGGATCTGAAACGAATCACCCGGGAGAATCGTGCCAGTCTTGATCTGTTTCAGGAAGAGGATGGTTCCGATAAGTTTTTCGGTTTTGAAGATCCTGAGGGGAATATTATGAAATCTGAAACGGCAGTAGGGGAGTAATCCATGCGACCGTTGAAGTGGCGTCAACTTGGGGAAATCCTGATAAGGGACAAGGGGGTTTCAGAGGATGTCGTGCGTCAGGCACTTCGGGAACAGGAATCGAGTTCCTTGCGTTTGGGGGAAATTCTCAAGGAAAAGGGTGAGACGACAGAAATTATCCTGGCTGAAGCTTTGGCAACTCAAAGTGGGATGGAGTATGTTGCGGAGCCGAAGGTAAAAACCAGCGCACTGCACCTGTTGACCACAGTCCCAATCAGCTATGCCAAAGAGAATCTGGCTGTTCCTCTAGAGATAGACGGGCAGACCATTCGTCTGGCGGTTGTTGATCCCGGCAATAATCAAATTTTAAATGATCTTTCGGTTTTGACTGGCTGTCGGATTATTCCTTGCCTGGCAGAGCCAGATAAATTAATCGAGGCTATCAATCAAGGGTATGAAACTCTCTCTGGTGGTGGTGATAGTTCCATTTCAGATATTGGTCAGGAAGATCTGGAGCTGGATGGCTCTCAGATCGAAGATCTTCTTGATACCAGCGATGAGGCGCCTATTATCCGTTTTGTCAATGGTTTGCTGACCCAGGCTTACCGGAAACGTGCCAGCGATATCCATATTGAACCTTTTGAAACTGAAGTTATCGTCCGCTACCGGGTTGATGGAATTCTCTACGAAGTGCAGCGCCCTCCCCATCGTGCTTTGGCAAATATTACTTCCCGGTTGAAGATTATGGCAAATCTTGATATCGCTGAGAAACGACTTCCTCAAGATGGTCGCTTCTCGGTTCGTATTGCTGGAAAGAAGGCGGATATAAGGGTTTCGACATTACCAACGGCATTCGGTGAGCGGGTTGTCTTGCGGTTGCTGGATAAAAGTACCGGAGTCTTAGGGTTAGAGGATATTGGCGTCGATACGGAGATGTTGCCGCAGATCAAAAAGATGATTCAGAAGAATCATGGCATTTTTCTGGTGACCGGGCCAACCGGGGCGGGAAAAACGACGACCCTTTATTCGGCATTGTTGGCAATCAACTCGCATGAGCAAAATATTATTACAGTTGAAGATCCCATCGAATATCAACTCCCAGGAGTTGGCCAGATTCAAGTGAATTCCAAAATCAATCTGACTTTCGCCCAAGGGCTACGTTCAATTTTACGTCAGGATCCGGATGTCATTATGGTTGGTGAAATTCGTGATAGTGAAACCGCCAAAATTGCTGTCCAGGCGGCACTGACTGGTCACCTGGTTTTTTCCACTTTGCATACCAATGATTCAGCGGGGGCATTGGCACGTTTAGTGGACATGGGGGTTGAGCCTTTTTTGGCGGCTTCGGCTCTAGTTGGAGTTCTGGCACAACGTTTAGTGCGAACCGTTTGCCCTCACTGTCGTATTAGTTATCAGCCTGAAGCTCAATTACTTGCTGAGCTGTTTGCTGGAACCGAAGTGCCGAAGCAGGCAACTTTTTACCGTGGGCGAGGCTGCAGTCATTGTATGCAGGTTGGTTATTTGGGACGAACTGGTCTGTATGAGCTCTTGGAAGTGACTGACCCGATTCGCCATTTGGTGACCAGCAATGCGGATGCGGCAACAATCCGTCAGCAGGCGTTGAAGATGGGGATGAAGCCTCTGCGGCAAGCAGGGATGATCAAGGTTCTAGCAGGGCAGACAACGGTCGAAGAGGTTTTGCGAGTGACCCAGGAGGAGGTTTAACTGGTGGCGCTTTATGAGTACAGTGCTTTTGATACTCAGGGAAGAAAGCAGCGTGGTGTGGTTGAGGCTCTAAGTCAGAATGCAGCCAGCCGTAAACTCCGGAGCCAGGGATTATTCCCGACCAGCCTGGCTACCGCCAGGAATATTGTCGGTTCAGCGCAACGGACTTTTTTTCGACAGGTGAGTGCTATCCAGTTAGGGGTAGCAACGCGTCAACTTGCAACGATGTTAACCGCAGGGATGCCGCTCGATGAAGCTTTGGAAATGGTTGCAGAGCAACAGACAAAGGGCTCTCTTGGCTCTGTCCTGGCTCGGGTACGGGATGATGTTTTGCAGGGAAGTGCTTTTCACGCTGCCCTTCAAGTTCATCCGAAGGTTTTTCCACCACTTTATACCAATATGATTCGGGTCGGTGAAGCGAGTGGGACGCTTGATAAGGTTTTGCTGCAGCTGGCTGAATTTACCGATGAACAAGCGCGCTTTAATTCTCAGTTCAAAGCGGCATTAACCTATCCACTATTGATGTTTCTGGTCGGTACTGGAGTGTTGCTGTTCCTGATGACTTTTGTGGTGCCAAAAATCACCCGAATGCTCGAAGATCTGGAGCAGGCTCTGCCACTGCCAACTCTGCTACTGATGTCTTTCAGCCATTTTTTGGCTGCCTATTGGTGGCTGTTATTGATTGTCGGGATTGGCATCATTTGGGCCGCCCGAAAGTTTTCGTTAACCGCAAAGGGACGGTTTTGGTTTGATCAAAAAAAGTATCGTCTGCCGTTGATTGGGCCGCTGGCCTTACAAAATGCTACGGCTCGCTTTGCCAGGACAACTGCGACATTACTGCATAGCGGGGTTCCGTTGTTGACGACTTTGGAAATTGTTCAGAACCTGCTTGGTAATAATTATCTGCAGCGGGCGCTTGAAGTGGTGAGGGAAAAGGTGACTGAAGGTGCCGGGTTGTCGGAGCCGCTTTATGAGGCGGGAGTGTTTCCAGCAATGTTGCCTCAAATGGCTGCGGTAGGTGAGCGTAGCGGTGAACTTGAGGGAATGTTATTTAAGGTTGCAGAAATATATGAGCATCAGGTGCAAACACGACTGAGTGGTTTGATGGCATTGCTGGAGCCACTGATGATCCTGCTGATGGGAACAGTTGTTGGCTTTATTGTCCTGGCGATTTTGTTACCAATTTTTCAGGCCAGCCAGGGGCTGGGGTAGTCCTCAGATTTAGAGTTCAGGGAGTTTTACATGGATTTATACAAACGAAATCAACGTGGTTTTACACTGATAGAGATTATGGTTGTGGTGGTGATTCTCGGTATTTTGGCCGCAATTGTTGTGCCCCGCTTGTTGGATGAACCAGAAAAAGCACGTCGAACTTCGGCGGCGACACAAATTCGCAGCTTTGAAGAAGCACTGGGTATCTTTAAGCTGGAGAATGGCTTTTATCCTTCAACCGAACAAGGCTTGCAGGCGTTGGTGACCAAGCCGACAGACGGGCGGATTCCCCCACGCTACAAAACCGGTGGTTATATTAAAAAAATTCCTCGTGATCCCTGGGGGCAGCCATATCTTTATCTGAACCCGGGTGTGCACGGGGATTTTGATCTTTTTTCTTACGGTCCCGATGGTGAAACCGGGGGTGAAGGTGAAAATGCCGATGTTGCCAACTGGAGTCTCGATTAATCGTTCCGGATTTACTCTGGTTGAGCTGCTGGTTGTCATTGTTATCCTGACGCTGGTCAGTTTTATCAGCTTACCACTGTTGGCGAACCGGGGTGATGGCGATGAGCGGTTGATGGTTCGGAGGATCGCAGGAACCGTCAAGCAGTTGTATAATGAGGCGACTCTGACTCGGGATGAGCATCGGTTGATAGTTGATTTTAACCACAACAGCCTGCGGGCATTTCGCCTGCGATCCAGTTCAGGGGTGATTGAAAAAGAGCCCTTTGGGCGAGAAATGATGCTGGCTCCGCTGCAGATTCAACAGGTTGATATTGAAGGGAAGGGGACTTTCCGTTCCGGTCAGGTTTCTATTCGAATCTTTCCCCTTGGCTGGATGGAACAGACCCGCCTTTTCATCCGTAAAAAGAGTGGAGAAGAAATGCAGCTTTCTTTTTCACCATTAACGGGATCGATAACTATCGATGATGAGCGTACCACAGTCCGATAAAGGTTTTTCTCTGCTCGAGGTCATGATTGCCATGGCGATTGTGGCCATTGCTCTGGTGTCTTTGTTGGGATTGTCGAACCGTTCTATTCTGGTTCAAGATAAAATCCAGCGCTTAACCCGGGCGACCTTGTTGGCGCAGCAGTTGATGAGTGAGCAGGAATTAAATGTTGAGAATGTGCGGGTCAACTGGGAACCGCAAGAGGATGAATTTCCCGAACCGTTTGCGGATTTTCGTTGGCAGATTAGTTATCAGGATACTTTGATCAGCCAGGTAAAACAGGTCACCGTCATCGTCCTTTGGGGTGCTGCAGAAAAGAATGAACAGGTTCAGCTGGTCTCATTCTTGCCAATTGGAGCAGCGGGATGAGAGCCTCGGCGCGCGGGTTTACCCTCATCGAAGTTTTGTTGGCTATCTTGATAGGCACCCTGGTTCTGACCAGTGTCTACGGTATCTTCAGCTCAGTCAGCGGAGCTCGAAATCGTCTGGAAGCCGAAGGAGATTTATACCATCAGGCGCGGATTTTTTTTGATCGGATCGGGGGCGAACTGGGTAGTTTGAGATTATCACCGCTGGGGAAAGGAACTGTCTTCAGTTCTGGGCAAACTTCAGTTGGGGATTTTTTTCTTGAATTTAATACCGAGCTGGTTTCTCCCCTGTTGCAACAATACGGGGGGATATCCCGGGTTCGTTATGAGGTGCGGCAGGAAGAAGAGTCAATGGTTCTATTCCGCAGTGAGCAGGTTTTGCTGGCTGATATGGCAGCGTCAGAGCCGCTTCAATTTATTTCGGATTTGGAAACTTTTCAGGTGCGTTATTTTCGCCAGGGGCGGTGGCAAGGTAGCTGGTCGGGGAAAACCCCGCCGCAGATGGTTGAGATTACGTTGGAGCTGAAAATTGACGATCGATTGATTCCATTTCGCAGTAGTTTTGTTTTGTCCGGGGTGCGTGGATGAGCAATCTGCACAATCAAAACGGGATGGCTTTACTTCTGGTTTTAATCATCGTTGCCTTACTTAGTGCCCTGGTGATTGAATTTTCCTTTTCAACTTTGGTTGATTTACGGGCGACTGAAACCTTTCGTGATCGAACCAAGGCTTACTACTTGGCTCGGGGTGGAATTGAAGCGGCACGAACCATTCTTCAGGAAGATAAAAATGATTTTGATCACCCCTCAGAATTCTGGGGTCATCTTCTGGTCAATATCCCGGCTGGGGATGGCGATGTCAGTATTACCATTACCGATCTGACTGGTCGCCTGAATCTTAACTTTGTTGCTGATAACCACGGTAACCCTTTACCTGGTTATCACCGTTTTGTCGCACTGTGCAAAGATATTTTGCTGCTGGATCAACTGCAAGCGCAGGAATTGGCTGATTCTCTGGTTTATTGGTTCAATACAGATAAAACTAAAACAACGCCGGATGACAACTATTATGCCCGCTTGCACCCCCCCTATCACCGACGGGGTGAGAAACTGACAATTATCGATGAACTGAAGTTGGTTAAAGGGTTTGACCTGCAACGGTTTGAAAAGTTAAAACCTTATATCAGAGTTGTTGGTGAGGAGCAGATTAATCTTAATACTGCTCCAGCAGCAGTGTTGTACGCGTGGCAATTTTCTGCTGCTGAAGACAATATTGAGGTCATTTTAGATCAGCAGGATATTGTTGCCTTGATTGACTATCGACGGCAATCTGCCTACCGGACATTGTCAGATCTTTCCCTGGCAGAAGGGATCGGCGAACGCTGGTCAGCCGCATGGCTGCAGAATTCGGTCGGGGTGTCTGGAACGGTCTATCAGGTTCTCAGCCAGGGACGGATCAATCAGGGAAGCCGTTATGCGAATGCGATTATCAGCAAGCAGGGAAATGAACTTTTGAGTTTTAAGGTGGAATAGTATCATGTCTAAACGTTTTATCGGTGTTGATCTGGAAGGGACAGATATCAGGGTTGCTATTTTGACGGCAACACCGGGAAAAATTGATGTTGAGCTGGTTAAACGCAGCCTTGAGACTCCTGAGGCTGCAGCTGAGGTGATCAAAGAGATGCTGGGGGGGACGATTGCCTTGGGAGATCACCTGGTTACGGCATTGCCTTGCCGGGTGGGTTTGTTTCGCCGTCTCCATTTTCCGTTTCGCGAAAAAAATAAAATAGAGGCGGCACTGCCGCTAGAGTTGAAATCACAGTTGCCAATTGCGCTTGAAGAGCATTTGATTTCCTTTTTACCGCCCCGGGCGCGTGAAGATGATTATGAAGTGGATGCTGTTGTCGTCAATAAGCGTGAAGTTGATGAGCTTTTGACCCATTTCCCAGATCCAGAACAGAATCCTCATCGCATTGATCTTTTCCCTTTTGCGTTGCTGCCGATTTTAAGTGATCAGGATGGTATTCTGGTTTATTGCCGCCGACTCGAAGTTGTCGTGGCTCTTGTTTATGATGGGATAATTCGAGATTATCGATTGTTACCCGGAACCAGTGAGCTGAGTGAAGAAGATATTTTTGATTTTATTGCTAATCAAGTCAGTCAATTCGAAAATGCAATTGGTCATGAGGATCTGCCACTCTGGATTACCGGGGCAGGAGTGACTGAAGAGCTGCTGGTCATCCTTTACAAGACGGATCGAACTCTTTTGACTCCGGCTGAGGATGTTTTAGGTGTCGAGGTGAGTTATGAAATGGCTCCTGCAGCGTTGTTAGCATTGGCTGAAATGCGGAGCGAAAAAAAATCGACACAATTGAATTTTCGCCAAGGAGAATTTTCTGCACGTGGCCAGCTGGAAATTTTTCGTACCAAACTTGTTGCTGTGACGCTGCTGACGCTGCTTGTTATTGTTGGTGGGGCATTGACAATGCACCTTGGTTATCTGCAGAAAACTCGTGAAGAAGATAGTTTGAAGCAACAGATGATAGAGGTTTTTCGACAGGTCATGCCTGCCAATACAACGATTGTTGATGTGCCGTTGCAATTGGAAGGTCAGCTGAAAGATCTGCAAAAACAGATTCAACTTTTTGGTCTTGGTGGTCATGGTGCGGCGGCCGTTTTACAAAGCTTGTCCAGCAGCATTGATCGGGATCTCCGTGTTGACTTCCAGGAATTTAACTATAATAACGATGGCGTTCGGTTGTCGGGAAATGCCGATTCTTTTGAATCGGTTAACCAGATTGCTGAAAAGCTAAAAGTAAATCCTCTTTTCAATCAGGTCGAAATTAAAGATGCAAAATTGGCAACTGACAATAGTCAGGTTGATTTCGAACTGCAACTGAAATTTCGTAGCGGGGGTGAGTGATGATTAAACATCTCAACCCGAGAGAAAAGACAGTTATTATTGTCGGCTTGGTTATTCTGATATTGCTGTTTGTCTGGTTTGCTCTGTTTAACCCCTATTTCAAGACCATGAATGCTCTTGATCGTAAAATTTCAGCGCATCGACATAGTTTGGGAAAAGTTGAAGCAATGAGTGCTCAGATTAGCCAGTTACGCCGACAACTTGCTGATGTTGGCTCCCGCAGCAAGGGCAAGCGACCATTGTTTTCTCTGGTTGAAAGTTTGACGGTGCAGACCGGTGTTCGTGAGCAATTACTTTCTATGCGGCCACAGCCGGCTACGACTCAGGGGAAGTTTCGTCAGCAACTGGTTGAGATTCGTCTGGAAAAAATATCTTTGTCCCAGTTGGTTAAATTGTTACACGCTGTTGAATATCGAAGCGGAGGTGTTCAGGTAAAATCGATGCAGGTTAAGCCTCGTTTTGAAGATCGTTCGATTCTTGATGTCAATATGGTTCTGATGTCTTTGGAGAGTCTATGAGTCGCGTGATCCCCTCTTTTTTTAGCTGGCAGAAGTTCGCTAGTTATCGCAGATTGTTTTTTCTTTGCTTGTTGCTGTTCGTAAGCAGTGCCTTTTTATCCTTGTGGTTGTTTTTCCCCGCAGATGTATTACAGCAGCGTTTGATTCAGAAAGTTTCACAGCAAACCGGCGTTGAGATGCGCGGTCGTAATGCGGGCATGCTTTTTCCCATGGGGTTGGAGCTGGATCTGTCCATTTATCCTGAGATCCCGGGATTGAATGATTTAGAACTGACCGGGTTGCAGATCTCACCGGTGTGGCGCAGTTTTTTTTCCACGGATCAAAAGGTTAATCTGGTTGGGGCTCTGGCCGCCGGAGAGATTGATGTTGATGCGGGGAAGAGTGGCCAGATCAACTTGAAACTCAGGGATATTAGTTTACTAGCTTTGCAGCAGCCGGATATGCCTTATCGTCTTGGTGGAAAATTAACGGGTCAACTTGATGGTAAAAATGTTTCACAAGAGATGAACGGGCGAGGCAGCTTTTCTTTCTATCTGAGTGATACACGGGTTCTGGGGTTGGAAAAGATCGGCTTACCCGGTAATTTTTCTGCTGGAGTATTACGATTGAAAGGGAAGTTTGATCAGCGCCGTATTAGTCTGGAGGAGGTTGTTCTGACTGGTGGGGACTTGGAGCTGAGTGGGGGCGGAAATATCCTGATTGGAGGGACATCTGAACAGACCCGGTTGAATTTGAACGTTCGCTTACATCCGACCTCGACAACCCCCGAGAGCCTCCAGGACCTGTTGCATATGACAGGCATTCGACCAACAGCAGATGGCAGTTATTTATTACGGATTGGTGGATCTTTGACAAAGCCAATCATTCGTTAGATTTGATTTTTATTCAGGATTCTGAATAAAACGATACCCCCGGCTACGAATTGTGAGAAAGTAGCGGGGTTTTGTCGGATCAACCTCAAAATACTTACGCAGCCGGACAATGAAGTTATCGAGGGTGCGGGTTTCGGTTTTAGGCGACATTCCCCACACTTGTTTCAGTAATTCCCCTCGAGTCAATACCTTTCCTTCTTGATCAAAGAACAGCCGCAGCATTTTCATTTCCAGTTCAGTGAGCTGGATTGTCCCATGCGCGGTTACTGCCTGATCTGTTTCCAGATCAATTTGATTGTTTCCAAAGGTATAAAGTTTGTTTTTGAGAGCGGGGGACTGCCAGCTGGCACGCCGCAGGAGACCGGCTACTCGCAATAGGAATTCTTTGAGATTGAAGGGTTTTGGCAGATAGTCATCTGCCCCTTTGCTGAGCCCGGTGATCCTGTCCTGCTCCGTTCCCCGTGCCGTCAACATCAATATTGGTATCTGGTTCCCCTGTTTCCGCAAGCGGTCACAGACTTCAAGTCCATCAATTCCTGGCAAAGACAAATCAAGAATAAGCAGGTCATATGAATCTTTAACAAGTTGTTCAAGGGCTTGTTCACCACTCTCAACATGAGTGACCTGGTAGCCTTCCTCTTTTAGATTAAAAAGTAGCCCCTGCGCAATATGTGGTTCATCTTCGACAAGTAGCAAAGAAATGTCATGCTTCATCAGCGGGTTCTCCTGCCAGAGGGATCATCAGGTGAAATGTGGTTCCTTTGTCACTTCCAAAACTCTCAATCCAGACTTTGCCTCCATGGAGTCGAATCACATTTCGAACAATGAACAGACCGATTCCGCTGCCCCGAATGGTTTTTCCGCTGTGGCGAATCCGGTAAAAAATACGAAAGACTTTTTTCTGATATTTATTCGGAATCCCATACCCTTGGTCGGTAAAAGATAAGTGTGCCATTTCACCGTCGCGCATTAGCTTAACGGTGACGGTTGGTGGTTGGTCAGCATAGAGAGTTGCATTCTCCAACAGATTCCGCATCACCGTTTCAAAAGCATCTGTTTCAAACCGAGCCGTAATTCCGGGTTCAATGTTCCAGCTTAAATCCCCATCTATCTGAAATTTTTCTTGCTCTTTTGCAAGATAATTTTCAATCATTTGTGAGAGATCGCCCTGCTGCAGGTTCAGCTTGGCTCCCCGATGTTCAATTTTGCCAGCTGTCAGCAGGTTACTGATCAAATTATTTAAACGCTCACTGTCCCCCTGCATGCGTTCAACAAATTCTTGCAACTGCTCCGGGCTCGGCTGCCGCAGCTGGATTGTCTCCAGATGGAGCTGAATCGATGCCAGCGGCGATTTTAATTCATGGGTAACCTGATTGATGAAGTGACGCTGTGCCCGGTTCAGGGAAGCCTGCCGCCGCCAGTAGAGGAAAATGACATAAATACCGATCAGAATTGCGACCAGAAGTAAAATCCCTTCGGTCAAAATCAGCCAATCACCGGTGTCCGGCAACCATTCTACTTGGTATCGGCTTGCCAACTCCTTCAATTGCTGATGGCGACCAATAAACCAGTAGATCCAGGAGACCAGTAGCAGAATCCATACAATCTGAATGACGATGAAGGTGATCAGGGGATGGAAAAGGCGACGAAATAGTTTCATATCTCATCTATTACCATTGAAATCAGGGCGTTACAAGTTAGTTTTTACACAAATATTACATTTCTAAACTGCTTGGGCTGATACTATCCCTTGGTTAAAATGAAATACGAATCGATGGCGTTCATCGATCGCTGTTATTGACAGGAGTTTTTATGTCTACAGGATTAACCATAGGTCAATACCATGTTCCCTATCCACTCATTCAGGGTGGAATGGGGGTACGGATATCTGGCTTCCATCTGGCAGGAACTGTTGCGTTGAATGGTGGTATCGGTATTATTGCAACCGCTGGCTTGGCATTGAATAGTGAACACTACACGAGTGGGGGTAATTTTTTTGCGGCAGATCGCCAGGCATTGTTGGATGAGCTGCGCAAGGCTTATGAGATTGCCCCCGACGGGGTTATTGGTGTCAATTGCATGGTTGCGGTAAAAAACTTTGATGAGGTGGTGCGTACCTCCTGTGAAGGTGGCGCTAAGCTGATTATCAGTGGGGCTGGGTTGCCGCTGAATCTTCCCGGCCTGACGGCTGAATATCCTGATGTTGCTCTTGTTCCGATTGTTTCTTCGGTGAGGGCAGCGGAGTTAATTGTCCGTAAATGGCAGAAAAGTTACCAGCGTTTTCCCGATGCCATAGTGGTTGAGGATCCCGATACTGCCGGTGGTCATCTGGGTGAAAAAATGGAGCGGATCGGTTCTGGGGAATATGATCAATATGCAACTGTTCGTGGTGTTCAGGACTACCTTAAAGAGAAGTGGAATCTGGTCATTCCCGTGATTGCTGCTGGCGGGGTCTGGGATCATGATGATCTTCAGTATGCGCTAGCCCAGGGGGCGGATGGGGTGCAGATGGGAACCCGTTTTGTCGTGACTGAAGAGTGTGACGCTTCTGATGCTTTCAAACAGGCTTATCTCGATTGTACGCAGGAAGATATTGGTCTGATCATGAGTCCAGCGGGCTTACCAGGGCGTGCGATCAAAAAAAACATTGATCAGGTGCGCCAGCGTGATATTGATCTTGATATTTATTGTCCTTTAAACTGTCTGAAAAAATGTGCTTATAGAGAATCACGAGAGCGCTTCTGCATTGTTAATGCGTTAGATCGCTCACAGCAGGGGGATGTAGAAACCGGCCTGATTTTCTGTGGAACTAATGCTTGGAAAGCAGACCGGATCTCGACCGTTAAAGAGGTATTTGAAGAGTTATTTCCCCAAGAGAAACAAGCTGTAGGTTAAGTTTTTACTGACTCAGTAACACATCTTCACTGACGAATTTGGCGAAAAGACCTGATTGAACCAGACTTTTCGCTTTTTCTATGTCTGGAGCAAAGTAGCGATCCTGATCATAAAAGGGAACTTCATTGCGTAAGTGCTGTTTTGCTTGTTCAAGCAAGGTAGATGTTTTTAGTGGAGCGCGAAAATCAACTCCCTGACATGCAGCCAGGAGTTCAATTGCAAGAATACCTGCGGTATTTTCAGCCATTTCTCCCAATCTACGGGCAGCAAATGTTGCCATAGAAACATGATCTTCCTGATTTGCCGAGGTTGGTAGACTATCGACTGATGCTGGATGAGCGCGGGATTTATTTTCACTGGCCAGTGCTGCTGCCGTGACTTGAGCAATCATAAAACCAGAGTTTAACCCTCCCTTTTCTACTAAAAATGGTGGCAGCTTACTCAAGTTGCTGTCAATTAACAAAGCGATCCGCCGTTCTGCCAAAGCGCCAATCTCTGCAATTGCCAGTGCCATATTATCCGCAGCCATTGCCACCGGTTCGGCATGGAAATTTCCACCAGAAAGAATATCATTATCAGCGGTA
Organism: Desulfuromusa sp.; assembly: GCA_045047095.1. GTDB lineage: Bacteria > Desulfobacterota > Desulfuromonadia > Desulfuromonadales > Geopsychrobacteraceae > Desulfuromusa. The sequence goes on from JASFYS010000212.1 coordinate 22,667, forward strand.
AAAACCAGGGGGTTATCGGAGACTGAATTAGCCTCTGTTTGTAGAACATGTGCGGCATGGCGGAGCTGTTCCAGGCAGGCTCCCATGACTTGGGGTTGACAGCGTAACGAGTAGGGATCTTGTACCGATTCACAGGCGCGGTGTGAATCTTCAATCTGACTGTGATCAAGCAGTTT
>JASFYS010000213.1:0-26005 GCA_045047095.1 Desulfuromusa sp.
TGTTGTCCGTAAAAGAGCTAAAATCACAGGAGTCCTTGACAACCCTGAGGAGTTGGCACGGATGCTTCAACTGGAAACCTCGGTTAAAAAGAGCACAACCAAACAGATAGGATTTGCAATCAACTGATCTCAATCAAGAGCATCAGTTTGTTCTCCGATCAAGTTTCCGATTCCGTCAACGACATCTAACTATAGCTTAACGGAATCGGAAAAATGTCACACTGTACTGCCCCAATGATTACATTCTAAATAATAGAAAAATATAATAAATGTTGACTAATAATTGACGGCGTTCTAGTCTTTTAATCGCTAGAGGTGAGTGAAATTTGATTTACAGTACCGCTTTCTTTTTCTTTTTTTAGGGAGACTTACTAAATGAATATTCGCTATCTAACCAAATCACGCTTCAAACTTGCAACTGAGTGCCCAACAAAGCTGTTTTATACGGGAAAGTCAGAATACCCCGATCAGTCGATGACGGACTCTTTTCTTGCCGCATTAGCAGAAGGAGGCTTTCAGGTTGGGGAACTGGCAAAGGCATACCATCCTGACGGGCACGACGTTGAAGCGTTAGATTACGTTACAGCACTTGAAGAAACAAACGCTCTGTTAAAGCAGGAAAACGTCACAATTTTCGAGGCTGCGGTACGTTTTGAGAATCTATTTATCCGGATTGACGTTTTACGCAAGCGGGGAAATGTTTTCGATCTTGTCGAGGTGAAGGCGAAGTCATTCGAAAACGAAGCTGAATTCACTGCTAAGAAAAGTGGCAAAATATCCAGCGACTGGAAACCCTACCTGATTGATGTGGCTTTTCAAGAATATGTTCTGCGTAAAGCCTTTCCTGATACGAGTGTGCGGTCACATCTGATGCTAGCCAATAAAAACGCTCGAACAAGTGTTGATGGTTTGAATCAACATTTCAAAATTGAAAAGAACAGTTCCGGGCGCACCCAGGCTAGAATGGTCGGAGATGTCTCTTCCGAGGCTCTCGGTTCGCGGATGCTGCGCGAGGTTGATGTTCGGGATTATGTTCATGAGTTACAGTCCGACACCTATGAAGTCAATGGCAACACATACAGCTTTGAGGAATATATTAACTTCCTTGCAAGCCGGTATGAAACTGATGAAAGAGTCCAGCCTCATATTGAGTGCGGAGTTTGTGCAAAATGCCAGTTTAAAGCAACCTCTGAGGAGGAAGCACAAGGCAAACTGAGTGGTTATAAATCCTGCTGGAAAGAAGCTCAGGGATTTTCAGATGCGGACTTCTCCTTGCCAAGCGTGCTGGATCTCTGGAACTTCCGTAAGAAACAAGAGTTCCTTGAGACCAGTCGTTTTTTCATGCGGGACCTAAGTGAAGATGATTTTGATTTGGAAAAGTCCACTCAGGAACGTCAATGGTTACAGGTCGAAAAAACTATCGAGAATGATCCCAAGCCCTGGTTTGATTTTCCTGGTTTGCGGAAGGCGATTGCATCGTGGCAATGGCCACTGCATTTTATTGACTTTGAAACATCGACTGTTGCCATTCCGTTTACCAAGGCACGACGCCCATACGAAGTTGTCGCATTCCAGTTTTCACATCACCAGGTGAATAAAGATGGCTCCATTGAGCATGTCGACGAATTTCTGGAAGCAGCTCCCGGAGTTTTCCCGAACTTTGAATTTGTACGGCGATTGAAGGCATCACTGGATAAAGATAACGGTACGATCTTCCGTTATGCTGCACACGAGAATACAGTTCTTAATCACATCATGCGCCAACTGGAAGGTTGTGAAGATGATGTTCCTGATCGTGACGAACTCATTGAATGGATCAAAACAATAACGCACAATTCCACGACAGGCTGGGTCGGTTCTCGCGACATGGTGGATATGTTGGAACTGGTAAAGCAGCATTACTATCAGCTCGATATGGGTGGGAGCAATTCAATAAAAAAGGTTCTTCCAGCGGTCCTGAATAGCTCCAAGTATCTCCAAGAGAAATATTGTCAGCCTATCTATAATAGTCGTAATTTTCCTAATCAGATCTGGCTACAGAAAGATGATGTTGGACGGCTCGTAGATCCCTATAAACTTCTCCCGCCAATCTTTGCCGATATTCCACAAGAAGATCTCGATAAGGTACTTACTGATGAAAGTTTGGCTGATGGTGGCGCTGCCATGACTGCCTATGCGCGACTTCAGTTCTCGGATATTCCTGACGTTGGGCGGCAGGCAACCCGTCAAGCCCTACTGCGTTACTGCGAGCTTGATACTCTCGCAATGGTGATGATCTGGGAAGCATGGAACGATGCCTTAGCACGGGAAAACGATTTTGAATAGCTACGAATAAGGAGAGGATGAAATGGCGAAATTTGGAAAATTCAGGACACTAAATAACCTAGAAAATTGGGAAAGCATAAAATACAGATATGCAAAGCGGTGGTGATGCGATGCTTGAATTCCCCAATTTACGCAAGATTAATGATAAGCGTGAACGTGAACGAATTATGAGGTGTATTGCTTAAATATTGCGAGCTAGATACCTTTGGGATGGTGAAAATTTTTGAAAAATTAAGGGGTTTGAAAATTCGATAAAAACGGCTATTGATAACTTGAAAGGAAATAGATATGCGAGATGATTATGTTTATGGGTTATACGAAATTGTGAATGGTGATTCTAACCTACTTTACATTGGAAAGGGTAAGGGTAAAAGAGTATTTCAACATCGACTAAATGTTGAGAGAAAAATGAATAGAAATGAGAGAATATATTCTAAGAAAGAAAAAGCTATTGCAGCAGCTATTCTCAATAAAACTAAGGGTAGTGAATTAAAAGAACTTATAATAGGTCGATACAAAGACGGTGGTCAAGCCTACGCTGTAGAAGCAACTTTGATTAAGTGGGTATATGGGCTAGGTGACCTAAAGAACGAAAAATCAGGAAATCATAGTGATACTATCAGAACTAAAGGCAATATGGACTATGATGATAAGCTTGACCGGCAACTGACTACAAGGGAGCATGGTCAGCAACGTGTCGAAGATAATGACCTAGATACAGAAGCTAAGAATCTATCTGAATCACTAGAAGAATATGGAATTCCCAATGTTAAGATGACTGGGTTTGAAACTGGTGGTCAGGACTACACCTTATCATGGACTGTCCCAGATACGTTATGCCGGCTACAATTAAAGCTTCAATTAAGTTCTAGAAATATTGTAATTAACGCAAGGCCTACTCATTACACCGGGAAGAATCAAAATAGAGTTGAATTTGAAAACCTTGTTGAAGAAGCAGGATACGTGCTTTCTAATAAAACTGGAGAGGTATTTGCTGCTTTATTTGAGTCTAATTATAGCCCCTTTTCCATAAATGAAGTTGACAACAAAGCTCGAGCGCAATGCGAGGCGCTTAATGGGTTCAGCGGTACACGACTAGGTTCACATTATAAAGGAATTCCAATAGAGAACGTTGAGGAAATTGTTAGATGGATGCAAGACTTTCAAATTAGACTTATACTTGCTAATCAAATAATTGAATTAAAGAGAAACCCGCAAGAAAATACAAGCATACTCGCTTCATTAGAGGCCGCGATAAATATTTTTAGACATAGACCTGAATCTAAATATTGGCTTAAAGGCCAGAGGCCTAAAGGAGTAGAATTTAAAAAAGACAACTGAGTTCAGAGTGATTAGTTCCAAAAAATAAAATGGAACAGAACCCAATTAATAGATAGGATTATAACATTATGGTTCGTATGGCAGTTGCTATGGTGTTTTGCCTCAGTCGGAATTGGAGAAACAACCCCGTTGAGTTAGTGGGTTCAGATGGCGTTTGAGAATGTGAAACAGCAAACTGCACTCTGCGAAAAATTAAGGAAGAAGGCCTGACCAGTTTTCAACGTTGCTTTAAAGTATAGGGATAGAAGAGGTTTCTGTTGAAACGTAAATTCTAATATAGGAAATTCAATGAAATTCCTCCACACATCAGATTGGCACTTGGGACGTTCCCTTTACGGGCGGAAACGCTATGAGGAGTTTTCCACATATCTGGATTGGCTGGCTCAGACCATCGAAAAAGAAAAGGTCGATGCTCTGCTTGTTGCTGGTGATGTGTTTGATACGAGCACACCCAGTAATCGAGCGCAGGAGCTCTACTATTGTTTCCTTTCCCGGGTTTCAACATCATGTTGCCGCTATGTTGTGGTCATTGCAGGAAACCATGATTCTCCGACCTTTCTGAATGCCCCCAAGGAGCTGCTGCGGGCGTTGAATGTATATGTGGTCGGCTCCATGACTGACGCCCTGGAAGATGAAGTGATCGTTCTTTACAAGAATGAGCAGCCGGAAGCAATCGTTTGTGCCGTCCCATATTTGCGGGACAGGGACATCAGGACGGTCGAGCCGGGAGAAACCATTGACGATAAGAACTACAAGCTCATCCTCGGTTTAAAAAATCACTATGCTGATGTCTGTAGCATAGCCGAACAGAAACGGGTTGAATTCGAGAAAAGCAACCACTCAGGGGTGCCAATCGTTGCCATGGGGCATCTCTTCACCGCAGGTGGTAAGACGGTTGAAGAGGATGGCGTCCGGAACCTTTATGTGGGCACACTCGCGCATATCAATGAGGAAGCCTTCCCTTCAACAATCGACTATCTTGCTCTTGGGCATCTGCACGTTCCTCAGGTTGTCGGGAGTGCAGAACATATCCGTTATTGCGGTTCCCCAATACCAATGGGTTATGGCGAAGCGACTCAGGAAAAGAAAGTGCTACTTGTTGAGTTTAACGGCACCACACCAGATATTCAGGAAGTTCCAGTGCCATGTTTTCAGCAACTGGTTCGTATCGTTGGTTCTCTTGATGATATCCATGTAAAGCTGGAAGAGTTGAAAAATGGGGATAGCCATGCATGGCTTGAGATTGAATATACCGGTAGCGACATCATTGGTAATCTGAAGGAAATAATTGATGAAACATTAGCCGACTCATCCATGGAAATCAGGCGGATAAAGAACAGACGGCTCATTGACCGGGTAATCGGCACAATTAACAAGAATGAGACGCTCGATGATCTGAATGAGAACGATGTGTTTGAACGCTGTCTGGACGCCTTTGAGGTGCCGGATGAAGAGCGGAATGAGCTGACTATCTCTTATAACGAAATAATCATGTCTCTTGATGAAGAAGACGTAAATGCGCAATAGAGAGGCTAATTATGAAGATACTTGAACTCAGATTTAAAAATCTTAACTCTCTATGCGGCGAATGGGGCATAGATTTTACCGATCCGGAATACACCTCAAACGGAATATTTGCCCTGATTGGACCCACCGGTGCTGGCAAATCAACGATTCTGGATGCTATCTGTCTGGCACTTTATGGTGCAACTCCCCGTTTGGGTAAAATCACTAAAAGTAGCAATGAGATCATGTCTCGCCGGACTGGTGAGTGTTATGCCGAAGTGTTGTTTGAATCTCAGGCTGGTCGGTTCCGTTGCCACTGGGAACAGCGCCGGGCGCGGAAAAAGGCTGAAGGCAAGCTGCAGGATCAGGAACACCAGATTGCAGATGACGCTACTGGCAGGCCCATTGAGACCAAGAAAAGCCTTGTCGGTAGGGTCATTGAAGAAAAAACCGGGATGGACTTCGACCGTTTCACCCGCTCCATTCTGCTGGCACAAGGCGGCTTCGATACCTTCCTGAAGGCTGACGTTGAGCAGAAATCCAAGATACTCGAGCAAATCACCGGCACCGAAATCTATTCCGAAATCTCACGGGGTGTTCATGAGCGCCAGCGTGATGAGCGGGAAAAACTGAACATCTTGAATGCCGAGACATCCGGCATTGTGATTCTGGAACCGGAACAGGAAAAAGAAATTCAAGAAGACCTTGCGGCCAAGCAGAAACAGGAGACTGAGCTTGCCGGAAAAACAACCGAAACCGGCAAGGCCATTACATGGTTGACCACTATTGAAGTCCTGAAAAAGGAAACTCTCAGCCTTGCGGATAAAGCGGCAAAACTGCAAACCGAGATTGAAGCATTCAAACCGGAACGTGGCAAACTTGAGCAGGCCATAAAGGCCGCATCACTGGACGGAATATATGCAACACTCACCGCACTCCGTAAGCAACAGTCCGATGATCAAGCTGCTCTTAAAACTGAGGAAGCCGCACTTCCAGCGCTTGAATCATCTGCGAACACGCAAGCAGAGGCTCTCAAAGTTGCTGAACAGCTCACTCTAAAAGCCAAAGAGAAGCTGAAAACGGCAACCCCGTTGATCCAGAAAATCCGGTTACTTGATCAAAAAATTACCGAACAGACAAGGGCTGTTTCAGAAGGCGCTGATGCCTGCACCAAGGAAGCCGCAAAGATTGAGGCCGACAAGCAGGCTCGGGTGAAGGAACAGGAAAAACGAACTACAGCAGAGAAAACTCTAGAGGCGGTGGAGCTGTATCTCAAAGAAAATGCACGGGATGAATGGCTGATCAGTGGACTCGCCGGTGTTGAAGAACAGTTCGGCAACCTGTTCGCCAAACAACAGGAGCTCACGCAGAAGGAAACTGCTCTCAAAAAAGCCGATACAGCCGTAACAGATGCCGCAAAGAAACTGGAGGAAGCCTCCAAGCAATGCTCTCTCAAAAAACAGGAGCTGGGGTCAGCTGCTAAAAATCTTCAGCAAGGTAAGGATGTTCTGAGCCAATTGCTGGGTGACAAACTGCTCCGGGAATATCGCATCGAGAAGGAAACCCTTCTTCGTGAAATGGCCTTTATCAAAAAAATCGAGGAGCTTGAAGAGTACCGGGCCAAACTGGAAGATGGCAAACCCTGTCCACTCTGTGGCTCGCCCGAGCATCCCTTTGCCGAGGGTAATGTTCCGGTGCCCGATAAAATTGAGCAAAAGATAGACTCGTTGACCAAGCTGATCGACAAGGCTGACGAACAGGAAGCAGCCATCAAAAAATTGGAACAGGCGGAAACCACTGCCCACAACCTCCTAAATGAAAGCGAGAAGCTGGAAACCGAAGCTGCCAACGACAAGAAGGCCGCTGGAAAAACGTTCGTTGAATTGAAAGATGCCCTTACGAAGCTTCAGACCGGCTTTGAGCAACTTAAACTGGCAGTTTCCGGAAAACTCCAGCCACTTGGCATTACTGAAATACCGGAGTCAGAGGTCGAGTCACTGCTCGAAACCCTCAAATCAAGACTGCAGGCATGGCAGAAACAGGTAAAACTAAAGACCGACATCGAAAAACAGATTGCCGCCATCAACAGCGAGGTGAAACGTCTGGGTGCTGTGATTGATACGCAGGTCAGTGCTCTGACTGAAAAACAGGAAAATCTGGAACGGTTGAAAAAGGAACATGCCGCCACAATAGATGAGCGGAAGAAATTGTATGGAGATAAAAACCCTGATGATGAAGAAAGTCGCCTGAATAAAGCCGTTGCAGATGCAGAGGAAGCAGAAAAGAAGGCCAGAAGCCTGAACACCGAACTGCAGCAGAAATTAAATACAGCAAAGGCTCATGTCGAATCCCTGAAAAAGCGCATTGAACAGAGATTGCCGGAACTGAAAAAAGTGGAAACTGACTTCTCATCAGCACTCGAACCGGCTGGATTTTCAGATGAAAAGCAGTTCCTTGATGCCAGCCTGACAAATGAAGAGCGGGAGGCATTGTCTTCCCGAGCAAAGGAACTGGACAATGCACAAACGGAACTCAAGGCCAAACAGAAAGATCGGGAAATACGCCTGGCCGCAGAGATTGCCCGAAAGGTCACCGATAAAACTCTTGAAGAGCTGGAGCCGCAGTTCAAGGAGTATGAAGAATCCCTGAAAGAATTGCGCGATGCCATTGCCGGTCTCAACCATAAACTTAGTGAGAACAGAGCAGCTAAGGAGAGAATTAAGGAAAAGCAGTCCGCTATTGAGGCTCAGAAAAAAGAGTGCCATAGGTGGGAAAAGCTGCATGGGCTTATCGGTTCAGCTGACGGGAAAAAGTACCGCAACTTTGCTCAGGGGCTTACCTTTGAACTGATGGTGTCTCATGCCAACCGTCAGTTACAGAAGATGACCGACCGTTACCTGCTCATCCGTGACGACAAACAGCCGCTGGAGCTGAATGTCGTTGATAATTATCAGGCCGGTGAAATCAGATCGAGCAGAAACCTGTCCGGCGGTGAAAGTTTTATTGTGAGTCTTACCCTTGCTCTGGGACTTTCAAAAATGGCCAGCCGCAAAGTTCGCGTGGATTCCCTGTTTCTTGATGAAGGTTTCGGCACATTGGATGAAGAAGTTCTGGAAACCGCACTGGAAACACTATCCGGTCTCCAGCAGGACAATAAACTGATTGGAATTATCTCCCACGTATCGGCACTTAAAGAACGTATAAGCACACAAATCAGCATTGTCCCAGTATCCGGCGGGAAAAGTACAATAAGCGGGCCTGGATGCAACAGAATAAAGAATGAAAGTAATTAATGGATAAACAGAAACTCTCCAGAGCTCAAGGAGGCCTACTCGACCAGCTTGCCGGATTCACAAGGGCTCACATGAAAGAAGATAAACGCACTCAGGAGATCAACATGAATCAGCTTAATGCAATTAATCAAATTTTTAATGATCTAGGTTACTCTTGGGTTGAGCCTCAGCAAACTACGGAAGGTGCTATCGTACGAAAAGAAGCGGGCATGCATAGAGGGGTATATTACATTTACCCAGAGAAAAATTTTTATTTTGGAAAGGCTCAGTCAAAAAAGAAAAATGGCCGAATATATGATCGGCACTTGACACACTGGGCAAAACTTCAGGTTGATTTATCTGCATTATATGGCCCTAAAAAAATAAAACGCCAACCCAAATGGACCTTTCCCATGGGTTTTAGAGAGGGGGTAGCTAAATTCCTTTTAGATGGTTGTGAATCAATCCCAAGCCACTGGGTAACTGCAACAGATCAAAGTGGCAACCTTATTCGAAAAGATGGAAAGTCTATGGTTATGCCAGAAGTTACAGAGTTTCCAGTCACCCATAAAGTAGATATCGATAGCCTTCCAGTTTTGATATGGAATTTGGACCACTTAGATGAGAAAGACATAAATGTTATTGAAAACCGTGTAATACATACAATCTGGCCATACTGCAATACAGAGACATACCGGCGAAGACATAAGAAACAGGGCTAGCTCTTTTGCTTTAGCTCGATTTTGAAAATGCTATGAATCGTTTTATAATTGAGTTTTCGGATAAGGTTCCAGAAACTTTTTAAACACCAGTTACACAATTTGGCTTACCGGCTCGATTAACCCGGTGGCGGACAAGAACCGTTGCCTTCAAAATTCGCCCGAGCCACCGCTCGAGTTCAACCGTTTATTATCCGGCACTTTGCTAGTTTGTGGACCTTGACAGTCAACTAGAACCCAGTAATGGCTTTGTAGGCGCACGTAACTACTTCCTTCATGTGGTCAAAACTCAGGGTATCAATATCGTCGCTCATTTCGTGATAGTTTGGATTGCGGATGAATGAAGTGTCATTGATCATCAGCGCCGGAATATCGAACTCCCAGTAACTCCTCTGGTCCGACATGCCAGCGAGACTTTCGACCATTGGGTGATCAATCATTTGTACATCAATACCCGCAGCGCCCTTCATGAGTTCGTACACTTTTTGGTTGAACTCATGATACGTATTTTTTCCAACGACCGCGATGAAATTTGCCTTTTCGGGATAAATCTGTCTCAATCTTGCGTCCGGGTACTGCTGATCTCCATCGTGAAAATAGCCGATCATTTCAAAATTGATTAAGCCGATGACGTCTGCCTTGAACGGGTTGATTGACTCCGCGTGGATGTAAGAACCCATTTTTTGGGTTGCGTAAAATGGCGGTTCTTCAAGGCAGAAAGAAACGAAATCAATTCGATAATCAATATCCGGTTTTGCTTCAGCCACCATCCTTGCTGATTCAAGTAACCCCGCAACGGCACTTGCATTGTCATCGGCTCCGGGTTGGTCTCCGCAAACATCGTAATGGGCACCGACAATCAACCGCCTTTGTCTTTGTGGATTGTACGAGGCAATGATATTTTTGTACTCTGTCCCTTGTGCAGTAAATGTTTGTTCGACGGATTCCAGCCCGTATTTTTCAAACTCGCCGGTCAGGTAATGACACACCTGCTCCAGCGATTCCAGATTTTGATAATTTCGGAATGGCCTTAAGGTGGTCAGGAACTTGACGTGCTGATGCAGAAGCTCTCTGTTGGCATTCATTCGGATCAGGGTCTCCTCTGCACGATTTACGATAGATACTTCGTTCCGAGCCAGATAACGGAGCGCATAGCGGTCTGTCCTGTTGCCTGAACTGACTGGTTTTTCCGAAGCGCAACGGAGTAAAAATCCAGTGCAATGATTTGTTTGTGCTGATTTTACATGGTTAACCAGAAAGTGGCCAACCTTTTGAAATTTTGGTCGGAGCGGTACCCCAAGGGGACGCCGGTGCAAGTGCCATTGGGGTCAGACCTGAAATATCAGAACAATTACTTACTTTTCAAGACCTAGACCCCACTCCTCGGGGCGGACTTTTTACAACGTCATCTATTATGGTATTTCAAATATTCCTGAACAACCACTTCAGTTATATGGTGAAGTTTTCCACGCACCGTAACCAATCGCCACAAATATTTACTCCAATACCGCTTCTTCAATCACAGCGTACGCTAAAAAAATGGGAAAAAGAGCACTTAATCGCACCGATACGTCGCATTCTGTCGCCTTACGAGACTATCTTTAGATCATCAGATGATTATTTCATAAGGGATTGTATAGCAGAAGACAATTGCACCTATCTCACAATACAGGAAGCAGAACAGATCAACCACAAATAGCTTTCAGATTACAGTTTTTACTTCATCTGTACAGATCGATGCCAAAGCCTCCAGGAGGAACCATGAATTTTGATGATGCGCACCAAGCGATTCAATCCGACGACGACACTAAGGACTTTAAGATTTTTAATCAGCGGGCTAAGCAGGGAGATGCTTATGCTCAGGTTAGGTTGGGGATAATATACGATCTAGGAGAAGATGTCGTACAAGATTATAAAAAAGCATTGAAGTGGCATAGAAAAGCAGCAGAGCAAGGAAATGTTGATGCTCAATTTTTTTTGGGGACAAAGTATGACCGGGGAGAAGGTGTCGTAAAAGACAAGAAAGAAGCAGTAAAGTGGTATAGAAAAGCAGCAGAGCAAGGAGATGCTGATTCTCAGTCTTTTTTGGGGATAAAGTACGACTTGGGAGAAGGTGTCCAACAAGACGACAATCTAGCGTTCAAATGGTATTCAGCGGCAGCTGAACAGGGGGATGCGACAGCTCAATACCACCTAGGGTTTCTGTACGAAGATGGCCAGGGTATTCCACAAGACGACAATTTGGCGTTCAAATGGTATTCAGCGGCAGCTGATCAGAGGCATGAGGCAGCCCAATACTACCTGGGGCGTCTGTACTCCAATGGTAAGGGGGTGCCACAAGATGACAAGTTAGCTGTCAAATGGTATTTGGCAGCAGCTGATCAGGGATTTGTGTCAGCTCAATACAAACTAGGGATTATGTACGAAACTGGCGAGGGTGCCGCACAAGACTACAGCCTAGCGTTCAAATGGTATTCAGCAGCAGCTGATCAGGGGACTTCGGCAGCTCAATACAACCTGGGGGATCTGTATTACAATGGTAGGGGGGTGCCTGTAGATAATGTACAGGCTTACGCCTGGTTTTCTGTTGCTGACGCAAATGGGTATGAATTGGGACAAAAAAGCAGAGACGAAGTGTCTAGTAAAATGACACTTTCCGCCATCGAAAAAGGTCAACAGATGGCCAAGGAAATAAGAACGCGCTTAGGTACTAGCTAGTCGACCTTGAAGAACGGGGGATACCCTAATTTCTACCGGATTCTCAATTTTTATCTCGTTCTGATTAGTGAAAAAATGGGTGACCAGCGACAACTATAATTCCCGGTTATCCTCCTACTCCGGTTGTGCTGATGCAGGGGTTGTTACAATTAATGAAAGGAACAGAGTAATGAAGGTCTATTTTTCCCATGGCAAAGAGAGCGGCCCGCGGGGGAGTAAAATCCAACGGCTGGCCGATATTGCAGTGTTGAGAGCGTTAATTATATTGTCGTTGCACCTAAAATCATTAGTCAATATTTATTTCGTGTCCGGACCAAATACTGAGCAGCAGATTTTTCTAAAATTTCAACAATTGCCTTGCGCAGATTTTCTGGCCCAGTGATTTCAACTTGATTACCGAAGGCAAGAATCCACCAGCGTAATTGGGCGGTATCTTCAACCTCCGCTATTAGCTCGATTCGTCCATCATCTCGTTCTTCTAAAACTTGCGTCTGATTAAGCGGAGATTCTTCCAAATGTTTCGCCACATAAGGATCAAACAGACATTTCAATTGAATGGTTCCATCACCCTGTGGTGAATCAAAGTGACCGGCAGCAATATAATCCTTCAATAAAAAATCTGCTGGCGTGTTTGAACTGTTTTCTAATCGCTGGGCTGAATCGATTCGATGGAGGGCAACCTGTCGCAGATTGTCATAATTCCAGAAGGTACAAACAAGGTAGGTAATATTATCTACAAAAACCAATCCCAAAGGGTGCACGACCCCTTTTTTGGTTTTAGGACTCTCCCGATTGTAGTAACTGATCTCCAACTGTTTTTCCAGCAATAATCCATCATAGACGGTGGAGAGAATCAGACTGTCAATCTCTGGCGGTTCAAGGGTGAGGTGCCGTGAAATCCGGGCAATCTTTTTAGGCCATTGACTGATACCACCGTCTTCAAGCTGACGTAAGACCTCCCCCGCTCGTTGCGTGTAAGGGCGGAGAAAATTGAGACAACTTTCTGGTAACATCTTCCTCAAGTGCAGGTTAATCATCTTGAATGCCAGAGCGGCATGGGGATCCATCCCTGGAATATCAAAGATGGGAGCATCCTCCATCCACTTCCAACCGGAGGTGCACTTTTCGTCACTTTGAAGTGGAAAGTGGCGTGACAGCTCCTTTAAATCCCGCTGAATCGTTCGAATTGAGACATCCATCCCCATTTCACTCAGTGCATCCTGAAAATAACGAGTTCCCTTGCGACTCCGATGAGGCACCCGATTTAACAGCAACCATTGCCGCTTTAATGTTTCATGACTTTTATTACTTCCCACTTGAACTCCTTTTGCTCAAACCCAGTGTAGAAAAGATTACAACGTGGGTGCGTCAAAATATGCCGCTTAAAGATAAAACAATCACAAACGTTAGTAAACACTAAATTTTCATCCATTAACATTTATGCAATTTATAGGTCACATTTGTTGCCTACTAAGATTATTGTTGTTCAGCAAGCAGAGTGAACCTTTACTTCGGGAACGCAATCATGTTGTTAAGAGAGGCAATTATTAAGTTATTTCCAGGACTGGCGACACCAGATTTAACGCGAAAAACCTCAAAAAACATTGGCGAAAAACTAGGAACCTAACTGACAGGGGAAAGGATGTTGCGGTGTTGATCCAACCGAAAGAGGTCGTAATTCCGCGAAAAGTGATTCACAGTCAAGAAAATATTCCAATTCAGGAGATTTCTGATGATGATCTGAGTGTCTATGTTGGTCAGGACTATCCCACCGTCAATATCGATATTAGCTATGAGGATCTTATGACATATATTATTGAAATAACAGGGGTATTTAGTGAAAGAGATCTGGTTGATCTTGTCGAAAATATACTATCCGAAGCTGAACATCAAAGATTCATGATTAACAAAAAAGTAACCGTGGAATAGTCAAATTCACAATATATAGAGGAATGAATATGTTTAATTGGGAGGATTTTCTCATATAAATGAAGTTCGTTTCCGGCTTCCTTAAAAAATCAGTACAATAGAACCTGTCTGGAATCAATGAATACCGGAGGGGGCAAGTCTTGAAACAACAGTCGATTGTGCACAATTGAACTAATCGCCAATAATTTTTATCCCAACTTCCGATCCTTCCCCCGGTATTGAATCGCCTCACTTAAATGAAGAACCTCAATCTGCTCAACTCCTGCCAGATCAGCAATAGTTCTCGCCAGTTTGAGAATCCGGGTAAAACTGCGTGCCGATAATCCCAGCTTGTCGGTGACTTGTTCCAATAGTGCATCCCCTTTTTCGTCAAGTTTACAGAACTTACGGATGTGGCGAACTTGCATCTGACTGTTAGCGTGTAGACCGAAAGGAGCAAGCCTTTTGAGTTGAATCTGTCTCGCATTATTGACCCGTTGGCGGATATTAATACTGCTTTCGGCCGGTTTGACATCGGTCAGATCTTTATGGGGGACTCTGGGGACTTCAACGTGGAGGTCGATCCGGTCGAGGAGTGGGCCGGAAAGTTTGTTGCGGTAGCGATGGAGCATTGGCGGGGTACAGGTACAGTCGTGCTGAGGATCACCGAGAAACCCGCAGGGGCAGGGGTTCATTGCAGCGACCAGCATGAAGTTTGCGGGGTAAGTTAGACTTAAGGCTGCTCTGCTGATGCAGACCTGACCATCTTCAAGGGGTTGGCGGAGCATTTCGAGGACGTTCTTTTTGAATTCGGGAAATTCATCTAAAAATAAAATTCCACGATGGGCTAAAGAGACCTCTCCCGGTCGGGGATAGCTGCCGCCACCAATCAGACCAGCATCAGAAATTGTATGGTGAGGCGAGCGGAACGGGCGCTGACGAACCAGAGCATTCTTGCGGGAGAGTAATCCGGCAACCGAATGGATTTTGGTTGTTTCCAGAGCTTCTTCAAAGGAAAAATCGGGCAGAATGGTAGGTAGCCGGCGTGCCAGCATGGTTTTACCACTCCCGGGAGGACCTGACATCAAAATATTATGCGCTCCCGCTGCGGCAACTTCCAATGCCCTTTTGACATGTTCCTGACCCCGTACTTCGGCGAAATCTTCACCGTCAGGGGATGAATCCCGATTTTGGAAATTGGGTTGAGATTGGTAGGGGGTGAATTGCTGCTCCCCATTGATCAGGGAAACCACCTCGCCCAGATCACGTACGGCGTAGACTTCCGGTCCGGCAACGATCGCTCCCTCTTCGGCATTATCGGTTGGTACCAGGAGGGAATAGTCCCCCCAATCGCGCGCAGCTATGGCAATCGGTAAGACCCCCCGCACCGGTTTAATCTGTCCATCAAGGGAGAGTTCGCCTAGCAGAATATACTTTTTGAGCTTGTCGCTATTGACCACTCCGGTGGCACAGAGAAGACCGATAGCAATCGGCAAATCAAAGGCAGCTCCGTCTTTACGGATATCGGCGGGAGCCAGATTAATGGTGATGCGGCGGGCGGGGAAGTCGTAACCGGAGTTTTTAATGGCTGACTTGACGCGATCTTTACTCTCCTTAACTGCCCCTTCCGGAAGCCCGACGGTGGAAAATTGTGGCAACCCCTGGGCAATATCAACTTCCACCTCAACCGGATAAGCGTCAATACCAATCAGCGCCCCAGAAATAACTTTAGCCAGCATCCGTCCCCCAAAATATGTAAGCTGTTTAGACTGAAGGCTGTAGGCTGAAGGTTTAAACCCTACCGCCTGACAGCCTTCAGCCTTGTTTTGCTGATCTACTTCTGGTGTTCCAGTTCAGTGATATATTTTTCGGCCATTAGAGCTGCAACTGAACCGTCACCAACGGCAGTCGATACCTGTCTAAGGATAGTTGTGCGATTGTCACCAGCCGCAAAAATTCCTGGAACGGATGTTTTGGTGTCTTCGCCCGCTTTAATATAGCCTTCTTCGGTTACCTCCACTAGGTCAGAGATAAATCCGGTCGTTGGTGTTACGCCGACAGCAACGAACATCCCCTGGAGTTCAATTTTACGGGTTGCGCCACTTTTTGTATCTTTTAAAATTGCACCGGTCAGGCCGCTGGTATCAGATTCAAGGCTATCGACCACCGAGTTCCAGGCAACTTCTACTTTATCATTTTCCAGAGTGCGATCCTGGAGAATTTGCGTGGCACGCAGTTGATCACGCCGGTGTACCACGGTGACCTTGCTGGCAAAACGGGTCAGAAACAGAGCCTCTTCCACGGCAGTGTCACCGCCACCGATAACGGCGATGGGAACATTGCGAAAAAAAGCACCATCGCAGGTTGCACAATAGGAGACCCCTTTGCCAACCAGTGCTTCTTCACCCTCTATTCCCATTTTTCTCGGGATTGCACCGGTGGCGACGATAACCGCTTTACAGACAATCTCTCTGTCATCCATAACTACAGTTTTGGTGGCACCGTTATCAATCACATTTTCTACCGTGCCGTAATCGATCTCCAAGCCAAATTCTACACAATGCTCTTGAATGCGTGTCATCAGTTCCGGTCCACCGATGCCACCGGGGAATCCCGGGAAATTCTCAATTGTGGTGGCGGTCATCATCTGTCCACCCATAATGGCTTTTTCGATCAGTAGGGTCTTCAGGCTTGCACGGGTGGTATAAAGACCGGCTGTCATCCCTGCCGGGCCGCCGCCGATAATGACGATATCGTATTCGGTGTTACTCATGTTTGAACTCCTGGAATAAAATAATATCCCGTATCTCTCCCGGGATCGAGAATAAAGACTATTTTTTCTATTAAAATTGCAGCCCCAGTTTTTACATCGAATCCCACTGAGAAGTCAAATTTCCAGATCTGAACTCAGGATCAATTTCTTGAGTTTTATTGATGATAAAGGTAGTATCGGGCAGCAATATTTAAAGGAGTTGTCATGCTGAAATTGCTAAAATATTTTTTGTGGCTGGTTGTGATTCTGGCATTGGCGGTTGGTTTTGATCAGCTGATGGTGCAACTGCCATTGCAAACCCCAGGATTGAAACAAACACAACAATTCTATATTGACTTTCGTGCCCGTCTGGCTGGGCTGGTCAAGAATAAACCCATCCCCCAGCAGAATGTGATCGAAGCAATGATCGAAAAAACGGCAACCAAACCAGAACAATCAACAAAAAAAAATAGCCGTTATCTCTATGTGGATGCCAGTGGAACGTTACAATTTGTTGACAGTCTGCAACAAGTCCCGATGAAATATCGTCAGGACGCGCAGCGGCTGGCTGAGTAGTGAGCTTAGGGTGTTCCGTAAACATCAGACCGGCGGTCATTAAGAATATCGATTTTCTTTCGATATTGTTCCATTTCTGAAAAATCAAACATTGCTACAAGCTCGGTATTTTCTTCTGCAGCTATATCCAAAACATTTCCTAGTGGCGATATTAACTGACTAAGGCCGACAAAATCGAGCTTGCCTTGAACACCACAACAATTAGCCGCAATCACAAATAACTGATTTTCAATTGCCCGGGCGCGGAGCAGGGTTTTCCAATGTTCCTGGCGAGGTTTCGGCCATTCTGCAGGGATGCAGATGATTTCCGCACCTGCCAACGCCAGCTTGCGGAAGAGTTCAGGAAAGCGCAAGTCATAGCAGATGGCTACCCCTAATCGACCCACAGAGGTGTCGACAACCAGGGTATCATTTCCAGAGCCGAGGAATTGATCCTCGCGCATGGTTGAAAACAGGTGTAATTTCCGATAACTTCCAACGATCTTCCCCTTATCGATAACATATGCCGTATTATAAATGGTGTTGCCTTCTAATTCCGGTAAGCTCCCAACAGCCACCAGATCGAGATCAAGACATTGCCTCTGGAGCTCTTGCAGGACGCGCGGGGTTTCTTTTGCCAGCTCTGGCAAATTACGATAATCGTAACCACAACTCCACATTTCAGGTAAGACAGCCAACTTGGCTCCTTGCTGAGCCACCCGCTGCAAGGCTGCAGTGACCGTGTCGAGGTTGGCGTCGATGTACCCAAGAGCAATATTGAATTGGATTGAAGCGCAAATCAATTGTTTCATTTTTCTCCCCGTGTTCCCCTGAAATGTAAAATAGCGTTCTATGACCCCAAGTCAGTCTTTAAGCTGTTCTTGCTGGAATTTTCTTTACCGGTAAAGCGCCGTGAAAAGAAAAAAAGAATGTCATGTTTTTTATTGTTTTTCCCTGCTGTCCGTGTATACTGTGTACGATTTTTTTTAACAAATAGCACATTATTTAAGGAAGAGCGATCTCCCTTAAATAACATTTTATACTGGTTTGACACTCTTGTAAAATGGTGAAAAGGCTCTGCCTGTTGAGGAATCAACTTCAGGATGAATCGACAGGCACTGATAAACGAACATACGGATTGCTTTACAACCCTTTTTAGAAAGTGCACTAACATGATCAAAATCAGTAAAGGCTTGGACTTGCCAATTACTGGCAGTCCCGAACAGACAATCTCTGACGGCCAGGCGGTTAAAACCGTTGCAGTTTTGGGTCCGGACTATGTCGGCATGAAGCCAAGTATGTGTGTAAAGGTTGGTGATCAGGTTAAGCTTGGACAACAGTTATTTACCGATAAAAAAACTGCAGGGGTTAAATTTACCGCTCCAGGCTGCGGCGAAGTGATTGCCATTAACCGTGGTCAGCGGCGGGTATTGCAGTCGGTTGTTATTAAGTTGGATGGAGACGATGCGGAAACGTTTGACTCTTTTTCCGAAGCCGAACTTGAGACTCTGGATCGGGACAAAGTTGTCAATAACCTGGTTGAGTCAGGGTTGTGGACGACTTTGCGAACCCGCCCTTATAGTAAGGTGCCAGCTATTGACAGTATTCCCCGGTCAATTTTTGTAACGGCAATGGATACCAACCCTCTCGCTGCAAAAGCAGAGCTGATTATTAAAGAGGAAGAGCAGGCGTTCACTAACGGTCTTAAAATCCTCACTCGCTTGACCGAGGGAAAAGTTTTTGTCTGTCAACAGCCGGGGGTTGCTCTTCCGGCAATCAGTGGAACCAGCAAAGAAGAGTTTGATGGCCCACATCCGGCGGGTCTTCCGGGAACTCATATCCATTTTCTTGATCCAGTGAATGAAACCAAAATTGTCTGGTCAGTCAATTATCAGGATGTGATTGCTTTTGGTAAGTTTTTCGTTTCAGGTCAACTCCCCACTGATCGCGTTGTCGCCCTTGGTGGTCCTGGAGTAAAAAAGCCTCGTTTAATTCGAACCCGCATTGGAGCCTCCCTTGAAAATTTACTAACTGACGAACTTAATCCTGGTGAGCAACGGATTGTCTCCGGTTCGGTTCTCAGTGGAACCACCGCGGAAGGACCAATGGCCTTTTTAGGTCGTTACCATTTACAAATTTCAGTACTACCAGAAAAACGGGATCGTGAATTTGTCGCTTCAATGGTTGCTGGTGGTGATCGGTTTTCGATTAAGCGAGCCTTCCTGTCAGCATTTACTGGTGGGCCATCAAAGCCGATGAATACCAGTCAATATGGAAGCAAGGAGAATCTCTTGGCAATCGGTTCATTTGAAAAAGTATTGCCGTTCGATATGCTGCCTAACTATCTGCTTCGCAGCCTGGCTGCCGGCGATACCGATGAGGCTCTGGATCTTGGTTGCCTGGAGCTGGCGGAAGAGGATCTGGCTTTATGTACCTACGTCTGTGCCGGAAAAAATGATTACGGCATCATGTTGCGTGACGCTCTCACCACCATTGAGAAAGAGGGATAACGGCTGTGAAATTACTCGATGTATTATCCGAGGCGGTAGATAAATCACTTTACTCTCCCGCTGATGTAACGACTGGCTCTACCCATGTGCGTGATAGCATAAATCATAAGCGGGTTATGAGTATCATTATGCTGGCATTGTTGCCCTGCATTCTGATGGCACTATGGAACAGTGGCTACCAGGCGAATTTGACCCTGAATCAGATGCTGGCAGCCGGACAGCTTGACGGTTTGCCAAGTTTGAGTGACTACACCTCGCTCTCTGCGAATCTGCTGAAAGGGCTGGGCATTTTTGTTCCTTTGCTGCTAGTTACAATGATCTCTCAGGCCTTTTGGGCTGCTTTGTTTGCTTCGATGCGCAAAAAAACCATCGGATCCGGTTTTTTAGTGACATCAATCCTGATTGTGCTCCTTATGCCACCAACAGCTCCCTGGTGGCAGGTTGCCATCGCAACTTCCTTTGGGGTTGTTATTGGCCGCGAGATTTTCGGTGGAACCGGGATGAATTTTTTGCCTCCAGCCCTGGTTGCCTGGGTGTTTATGTATATGGCTTATCCCCAGTCGATATCAGGGGATGCTGTCTGGACAGCGGTTGATGGTTACACCGGAGCAACCCCGCTTGCACTGGCTCTCAGTGATGGAACCAGCAGTCTGGCAGCCCAGGGAATTAGCTGGCAGTCAGCATTTTTGGGAACGATTCCCGGAACCATGGGGGAGACGTCAACCCTGGCTTGCATCTTTGGAGCGGCAATCTTATTAATTACCGGTATTGCTTCATGGCGGATCATTGTTTCGATCTTAATCGGGGTTGTTGCTCTTTCATCAGTCCTCGTAGCATTTAGCCCTGAAGCAATGAGCCCAGCCTGGCATCTGGTGCTTGGTGGTCTCGCTTTCGGTGTTGTTTTCTTAGCGACAGACCATTCCGCAGCGGCGATGACGGTTAAAGGGCAATGGATCTCCGGGATATTGATTGGCTTGTTGATCGTTACGGTTCGGGTTTTTAATCCGATGATGCCTGAGAGTGTTGGAATGATTATCCTGTTCGGCAGTGTTTTCTCTCCATTGGTTGATCGTTTGGCGGTGAATGCACATATCAAGAAAAGGAAGTTGCGCCATGTCTAATGATTCTATCTTAAAAACATTCCTGGTTGCCTTCCTGCTCTGTGTCGTTTGTTCAGTGCTGGTGTGTCTGGCTGCTCTGGTAAGAATTGATCGTGAAGCCTACAACAAGCAGTTAGAGATTCGTAAAACTGTCCTGGTGGCAGACGGTTATCAGAAACAGATTGATGACGGTGGTGATATTGATCAGTTATTCCTCGACAATATGGAATTGAAAATTGTCGATCTGGAAACAGGTGAATTTGCTACAGACGTCGATTCTGCGACCTATGATCAGAGAGCAGCGTTGGAAAATCCTGATCTCACCGTTAAAATTCCGGCTGAAGCCAATATTGCCGGGATGGGTAGCAGAGCCAAATATGCCGCTATTTACATGACCAAGGATGGTGATGTTGTTCTACCGATCTGGGGCGCCGGCATGTGGGGCCAGATGCACGGTTACGTAGCACTTAAGGAAGATGGAACAACTGTCAAAGGGTTCACTTTCTACGAGCACGCAGAGACCCCAGGTCTAGGCGCCGAGGTTGATAATCCGCACTGGAAAGCGCAGTGGCCAGGGAAACAGATCTTTGACAATTCCGGAAAATTGGCCATCAAAGTTGTCAAGAATGGCAAATACAATTCCAGTGCCGCTGATGCCAACAGCACGATTGACGGTCTGGCCGGGGCAACGGTAACAAGTATGCATGTTAAGGATATCGTCCGCTATTGGTTTGGTGAGAACGGATATGCCAAATTTTTAGCCAAACTTAAAGCGAAGAGAGGTTAATCATGGCAAAAGCAAAAGACGCATTGCTGGATCCATTATTTAATAATAATCCAATTGCGCTGCAAATTCTCGGCATCTGTTCAGCGTTGGCGGTTACGAATAAGCTATCGACTGCTCTAACCATGGGGATTGCGGTGACGCTGGTGACCGGATTTTCAAGTGGAGCGATCAGTGCAATTCGTAAGCACATTCCGACCAGTATTCGGATCATTGTGCAAATGACGATCATCGCAACGCTGGTTATTATCATCGACCAGATGCTCAAGGCTTATGCTTATGAGATGAGTAAGGCATTGTCGGTTTATGTCGGTCTGATCATTACCAACTGTATTGTCATGGGGCGTGCCGAAGCCTATGCCATGAAAAATCCGGTAGGGCTTAGTTTTATGGATGGAATTGGTAATGGATTGGGTTATACGCTGGTTCTCCTGACAGTCGGTTTTGTTCGTGAACTCTTTGGGTCTGGTAAAATTTTTGGTCTGACTGTTCTTAGTCCTGTAAACGATGGCGGTTGGTACGTAACCAACGGTCTGATGCTCCTGGCTCCTAGCGCATTTTTCCTGATTGGTTTTATCATCTGGGCTTTGCGTACCTGGAAGCCTGAACTTCAAGAATAGGAAGAGCTGCCATGTCTCATTATTTTACATTGTTTTTCAATTCGGTATTTATTGATAATATCGCTCTGACCTTTTTCCTCGGTATGTGTACCTTCATTGCCGTATCGAAAAAAGTCCAGACAGCTATAATGCTGGGGATTGCCGTCACCGCAGTCTCGTTTATTACCGTTCCTGTTAACAATTTACTCTACTTTTTTCTGTTGAAAAAAGGAGCTCTGTCTTGGGCGGGTTATCCTGATCTTGATTTAAGTTTTCTCGGGTTGATCTGCTATATCGCAGTTATTGCTGCAATTGTGCAGATTCTGGAGATGGCTCTCGATAAGTATGTTCCAGCTCTTTATAATGCTCTGGGGATTTTTCTCCCTCTGATTACAGTTAACTGTGCCATCCTCGGTGGCTCACTCTTCATGGTAGAGCGTGATTATAACTTTGGTGAAAGTACCGTCTACGGGATTGGTATTGGGGTTGGCTTTGCCCTCGCCATTGCTTTACTTGCGGGTATCCGGGAAAAACTTGGATACAGTGATGTTCCCAAGGGTTTGCGTGGCGTTGGTGTGACCTTCATCATTGTCGGGTTAGTAGCAATGTCGTTTAAAGCATTTTCCGGGCTGCAGTTTTAATCGTTCCACTCGAATGAATAAGGATTGGATGATAGTATGGATTTCTCACTCGTAATAGCTGGTACCGTGATGTTTACCGGTGTCATTCTGGTTCTGGTTGCCATTATTCTGGTGGCTCGCAAGAGCCTGGTTCCCAGTGGTGATATTAACTTTTTTATCAATGACAATCCCGACAAGACTATTATAACCAAGCCGGGAGGAAAGCTGTTAGGTGCTTTAGCCGATCAGGGGATTTTTATCCCTTCTGCCTGCGGCGGCGGTGGCAGTTGTGGCCAATGTCTGGTTCAGGTCTTTGATGGGGGTGGTGATATCTTGCCAACAGAGACCGGCTTCATCAACAAGAAGAAGGCTCGCGAAGGATATCGTCTGGGGTGCCAGGTCGGTGTCAAGCAGGACATGAAACTGGGGATCCCTGCTGAAATCTTTGATATCAAGAAGTGGGAATGTACGGTCCGCTCTAACGATGGTAAGGCAACCTTTATCAAGGAGTTGATCGTTGATCTTCCCGAAGGAGAGGATTGCGATTTCAAGGCCGGTGGTTATATCCAGATTGAAGCTCCAGCTCATGAACTTTTGTACTCTGATTTTGATATAGAAGATGAGTACAAGGCTGATTGGGATAAATTCAATTTATGGCGCTTTAAGTCAATTGTTAAAGAGCCGATCATGCGTGCTTATTCTATGGCCAGTTTCCCTTTGGAAAAAGGGATGATCATGCTCAATGTTCGCTGTTGTCCACCGCCTCCACATGCGCCAGAGGGAACTCCTCCAGGACAAATGTCCTCGTTTATTTTTAATCTGAAGCCGGGTGACAAGGTAACAATCTCCGGTCCTTACGGTGAATTCTTTGCCCGTGATACTGACAACGAGATGGTTTTCATCGGTGGTGGTGCGGGTATGGCTCCAATGCGTTCCCATATTCTGGATCAACTCCTTCGCTTGAATACGACCAGAAAGATGACATACTGGTATGGAGCACGGAGTTTAAAAGAGATGTTTTATGTCGAAGAGTTCGATGCTCTTCAGGAAAAATATCCGAACTTCAGCTGGCATATTGCACTGTCTGATCCGCTACCTGAAGATAACTGGGAAGGGTATACCGGTTTTATCCATCAGGTTCTTTATGACGAGTACATTAAGGATCATGAAGCACCAGAAGACGCCGAATACTACATGTGTGGTCCTCCACTGATGGCCAATGCTGTTACCAATATGCTCCTTGAGCAGGGTGTTGAGCGTGAAAACATCATGTTTGATGATTTTGGTGGCTAATTAACCAAGTTTGATCAAGTAGGGAGGAACTAGATGCCATACGGACAAGCAAAAGAAATTATAAGTTCTGCTCGGGCGTTTCATCAGCGCGCTAGTACATTTTATCAGCAGCTGAATGATAAAGCGGAAGGTGCCCGGGTTAAAATGTTGCTAGACTACCTGGTTCGCCACGAAGCGCACCTGGATCGTGCATTGGGTGATTACACCGAAGAAGTTCGAACCAAAGCTCTGGATTCCTGGTATCAATATGCACAGGATCACTGCCTCTTGCAACCATTTGATGTAAGCCAATACCCGACAAATATGACCGCTGAAGATGTAATGAAAATCGGCCTCAATATCGATAGCTGTCTGGTTGCATCGTACAAAGGGATGGCAGAGGCTGCAACAAGTGTTGAAGTGCGTGAAATTTTTGAAAGTTTGCTGCAGATGGAAAAACAGCAAAAGCATAAATTAGCGAGGATAGCTCTGGAAATCATTGATATGTAAGTCTGTCATGATGACAGGATTGTAAAAAGCCGCATCAGTTGATGCGGCTTTTTTTTGGAGTAAAAATGAAACGTAGATATTTGATTATTGTGGTTTTAATCGTGCTGGCAGGGACAGTTATCTATCTGAATCAAAACAACAGCAGCCATGACCAACCCATAACGATAACTGGAACAACAATGGGAACCAGTTACCATATAAAGTTGACACCAAAAACAGAACAAAGAATCAATCCGACAGCTCTCAGGGAAAAGATCAGTTCCCGCCTTGCTGATATTGACAATATGATGTCAACCTATAAAAAAGATTCAGATGTCTCCCGTTTTAATCGTTCTTTAAATGACAGTTGGATACCAGTCTCCGCTGAAACCATGATAGTTATAAATACTGCTCAGGAGATCAGCCAACTGAGTCACGGAGCATTTGACATAACTATTGGTAAACTGGTTAACCTGTGGGGCTTTGGTCCGACTATCAATATTGATGAAATCCCTGATGTCAGTGCTATCCAGAGTTTGCTGACACAGTCAGGATACCGTAAGTTAGAACTACGCCAGGAGCCTCCAGCAGTACGCAAAAGTGATAGTGCAATTTCTCTTGATCTCTCGGCTATTGCTAAAGGGTACGCTGTCGATGCTATTGCCCGACTATTGATGGAAAACCAGATCGATAATTTTTTGGTGGAAATTGGTGGAGAAATTGTGATCCATGGTCATAAGCGGCAGCAACAACCATGGGTTATCGGAATTGAAAGCCCGGTGGCCGAACAGCGCAGTATCAGAAAACGATTACATCTTCAGAGTGCCGCCATGGCAACCTCCGGCGATTATCGCAATTTTTTTGAGTATAACGGTATCCGCTATTCTCATACGATTGACCCGGCGACCGGCTACCCAATTAAACATCAGCTGGTATCTGTTACTGTCATCGATCAATCATGTATGCGTGCCGACGCCTTGGCAACTGCAATCATGGTTCTGGGACCGGAAAAAGGGTTGGAATTTGCTGAACAACAGCATCTTGCAATTTTTATGCTGGTGAAGCAGAATGATAACTATATTGAAAAATACAGTACGGCTTTTAAACCTTACCTCAAATCAGAGGAGGACTAGCTATGGAATTACTTCTTCCCGCATTGATCATTTTTTTGCTAGCCTTTACCGGTTTGTCTATTGGCATCATTTTTGGCCGCAAAGGCATCTCTGGTAGTTGTAGCAGCAATGAAGGGGCGTTGATTGATATTCAATGTCTCTGTGGCTCCGCAGATAATTGTCAAGTTGAATCAGGTGACAGAAATATCTCAATTAAAGCCGTTTGCGCTAATGGTGATGTCGAGAAATGCCGACAGATGGTGGCTGAATTTGAAGAACGCTCTGGTCAATTGTCCTCACCAAAAAAGTAGAAAATATTCAGCGCTAGGAGGTTGTCGGGCTTTGCGGATCGTAACGAGAAATTGACGGTTCGAGGGCAGATTTTCGTAGATTTGAGAGCGAATAGCACCGCTATTTGTCGAA
>JASFYS010000214.1:0-9256 GCA_045047095.1 Desulfuromusa sp.
GATGCTGCCACTGAAACGATTAAGCAGGGTGGCACCCGCCGTGGCGCTAATATGGGAATCCTGCGCGTTGACCATCCCGATATCATGGATTTTATTATGGCCAAACGGGATCTGACAATTTTAACCAACTTCAATGTTTCTGTTGCCGTCACCGAAGCCTTCATGGAGGCCGTTGAAAAGGGAGAAGATTACGACATCATCAACCCGCGAGATGGCAAGGTCGTCAAACAACTGAATGCTACCAAGGTTTTCAACCAGATTATTGATATGGCATGGTCTAACGGTGAACCGGGAATCGTTTTTCTTGACCGCCTAAACCGTGACAATCCAACCCCACATATTGGGGAGTATGAAAGCACCAATCCCTGCGGTGAACAGCCTCTTCTCCCGTATGAATCCTGCAACCTTGGTTCGCTCAATCTGGCCAATATGGTTGTTGATGGAAAAATAGTCTGGGACAAACTTGAGCAGACAGTAAAGATCGCGACCCGGTTTCTCGATAATGTCATTGAAGCGAATAAATACCCCCTGCCAGAAATTGATGAGATGACGAAAGCCAACCGTAAGATTGGTCTCGGGGTCATGGGCTGGGCCGATATGCTGATCTTGTTGGATATCCCGTATAATAGCCAGGAGGGTATTGATCTTGGGGAAAAAGTTATGCGCTTTATCAACGAGAAAGCGCATGAAGAATCGATACAATTAGCTAAAGAACGTGGTGCCTTCCCAAATATCAAGGGGAGCCTTTACGATAAGCCGGGCACCAGCCCGATCCGCAATTCCACCTGCACCACCATTGCACCAACGGGGACAATCTCGATTATTGCAAATTGTTCTAGTGGCGTCGAACCATTGTTTGCGGTTTCATACATCCGTCAAGTTCTCGATAACAATAAGCTGATTGAAGTTAATCCATTGTTTGAGAAAATTGCCAAAGAACGCGGATTCTATACGGCAGAGTTAATGCAGGAAATTGCCGAAAAAGGGACAGTCCAAGATATTGATGCTGTGCCTGAAGATGTCCGCAGAGTTTTTGTGACCTCACACGATATCACCCCCAGTGATCATGTTCTGATGCAAGCAGCTTTCCAGAAACACACCGACAACGCGGTTTCAAAAACAGTCAATTTTTGCCGGAGTGCAACACGTGAAGATGTTGCTACAGTTTATCGCCTGGCCTACAAAGAAGGATGTAAAGGTGTCACCATCTATCGTGATGGATCGCGTGACATGCAGGTTCTTTCTGTCGGCGGGAAAGATGGCGAAGAGACAAAAACTGAAACAACTGTTCCGATGGAGAGCAAAAAACCGTCACGCAAACGGGAACGTCCGCGTGCACTGACCGGATCAACCTACCAGATGGAAACTGGCTGTGGACCCCTCTATATCACTATCAATGAGGACGAAAACGGTTTATTTGAACTTTTTACCACCATGGGAAAAGCTGGTGGTTGTGCCGCATCCCAATGTGAAGCAATCGGCCGCCTGGTGTCCCTATCCTGGCGCAGTGGTGGTCAAGCCAGACAAACAGTTAAGCAACTGATTGGCATCACCTGTCATAAACCTGCAGGATTTGGAGAAAACAGAATAACCTCCTGTGCTGATGCTGTCGCCAAAGCGGTTCAACTTCATATGCTTAATGAAGAGGACGCCCCCCTACAGTTCAACAACGACGGCGGTGCCTGTCCCGACTGCGGCGGTCCGGTAGAGCACGAAGGCGGCTGCTGTGTTTGTCGCGCATGTGGCTATTCAGAGTGTGCTTAAATCATGACTCCAGAACAATGGGAAGCAATTTGCCGTTGTTGTGGAGCGTGTTGCTTTGAGAAAAAAATCGACCGCCAGGGGGTTGTCCACACCACTTCAATCCCCTGTCGTTTTCTGGATGTTCATGACCGAACTTGCTGTATTTATCCACATCGTCTTGAGGTTGAAGAGGATTGCATCAAGTTGACCCCAGAAATTTTATCTGACCTGCGTTGGCTGCCGGAAACCTGTGCATATCGTAAGTTCCAAAAGTAAATCCAGAGCCTGTTTTTAACAGTTTTGAAATTATATCAAAGTTAATATATTGAAAAATTAATATTATTCTAGTGGACATTTTACCGATAAAGACTATTATACCTTTTTTGCTATTTGCCTCGAACCTTACCCCCCCTCCAAGGTTCGAGGCATTTTTTTATCAACTCACCAGTCACATTTTCAATTGCTCTCCACAGGTTAAATCACTTACCTTGAAATAACTTCTCTGCAGGAGATATATCTTGGATAAGAAATTACAAAAAGCCCGCTTTGGCTGGTGCCTTTACGACTGGGCTAATTCAGCCTTTGCCACAGTCGTCCTCGCAGCGGTTCTCCCTGTCTATTTCGTTTCTCTGGTTCCAGAAAATGGAGGCACCCTCCCTTTCTTTACGGATCATCAGTTTTCCGCAACCAGCCTCTGGGGCTACAGCGTATCCGTTTCAATGGTGATATTGGCGGTAGCAGCACCGTTACTCGGAGCTTTGGCCGACCGCAAAGCATGGCATAAACGGATGATGATGTTTTTCTGGCTGTTTGGCTGTGCAGCAACTGCTTTACTTGCAATAATAGGTTCTGGCGATTATTTATTAGCTGCCGGATTTTTCATCCTCGCAAATCTGGCTTTTGCGGGTGCAAACATCTTTTATAATGCCTACCTCCCCTTACTGACTCCGGTTGAACAATCCGACCGCCTTTCAGCACGTGGGTTTGCCTATGGCTATGTTGGTGGGGGATTATTATTAGCCCTGGTTTTTCTGTTGATTCTTAAATTTGAAACTTTCGGTTTTGCAGATCGAGGAGCAGCAACCCGGCTTGGTTTTTTATTAACAGCTTTCTGGTGGTTCATCTTTGCAATCCCGACATTCATTTATCTCCCAAAAACTGATAAACGCCTGGCCATAGAGTACCGTTTCAGCTTCAAAAGTTACTTTAAACAGTTTCAGCACCTTCTCAGTTTTCGAGATCTTTGTATCTTTCTAATCGCTTTTCTCTGCTATAACGATGGCATCCAGACGGTGATCAGTGTCTCAGCAATCTACGCCCGTGAGGAGCTCCTGCTTGGACAGGGCACCATTATTGGCTGTTTTCTCATGATTCAGTTTATGGCAATGCCTGGAGCACTATTTTTTGCTCGTTTGGGTGAAAAGATAGGGACGGTACCAGCCATTTTTCTGAGCCTGATGATTTTCTTACTGGTCTGTATTTTTGCTTACCGGATGACCAGTGCCTATGAATTCTGGATTCTCGGTGGGGTGATTGCAATCATTCTGGGTGGCAGTCAGGCGCTGAGTCGATCATTGTTTTCCAGCATGGTTCCCAAACAACAGAGTGCTGAATTTTTTGGTTTTTTTGCCATCAGTTCCAGATTTGCCGCAATTTTTGGTCCCCTGCTCTTTGCCCTGGTCGCAGATCTGAGCGGCAGCTCGCGCAATTCAATTCTGGCACTCGGTATATTCTTTATTGTTGGAGGCATATTACTGTTATTGGTCAATGTTAAGCGTGGCCGATTATTGGCAGAAAAAAGTTAAATATGCGATTGTTGCGTAACAAATCAGCATAACTGTTAGTAAAACCGACTGTCCCGAATGGCGCTAGCTTAAGCCACTTTGTAGTAAAGTCGGGACTGTCCCCAGGGTCATCGGGGGCTGTCCCAAGATTTTACGAACCATGAAACTGTAGCGGTTCACTCCGCAAAAGCCTGGGACAGCCCCCATGCGGGGACAGTCCCGTATTGCTGAATAAATGTTGCATTATTACAACGAAGGAGAGCTGGATGTTGGAATCTTACAAAATGACTGAGTTTGGTTTTTCACAATATGAGACCTCCTGCTATATGGCGCTGGTAGCTCACCATCCAGCAAACGGATCTCAACTCAGTAAGCTATCAGGAATCGCCCGATCCAGAATCTATGATGTGTTGAATACTTTAAGCCGTAAGGGGATGGTTTTTGAAATAGAACAGGGAAAATATGTTCCATTACCACCTCAGGAACTGAAAAAACAGTTGAAGAGTCAGTTCGAATCAAATCTTCATCATTTTGAGGAAGAGCTGGAAGCTGCAACAACAGTGACAGAGTACGAATACATCTTGACTCTGAGGGGCCATGACAAGGTTATGCAGAAGGCTATTGAAATTATCAATCACGCAGAAAAAGAGTTGTACATCAGGCTATTCCCCCCATGTGGGAGAAAACTTGCTCCCCACATAAATGAAGCCGCCGCAAGAGGTGTCGGTATCCGCTATGTCTGCATGGGGCCCATGCCGCATAATTTTGAGATTCAAGTTGAGCATCCAGGTTCGCAGGAATTGATCCAAAAAATCGGTGGCGAATCGGTCGATATTATTGCCGATAAAGCAGAAGCTTTGATAGGAATGTTTGAACTGGGGAAAGAGGATCTTTCCCCGTTTATTTGGACCAGAAACAAATGGTTTGTTATCGGCAATCGTGACAGCTTAAGACACGATTTCTACCACTATTTTCTGAATAAAATCTATGACCGGGGTGAGGTGCTGTCAACTGCAGAGCAACAGATCTACGAATTCATCAAAGCTGACGAATAAGAACAATCAGTACTCAAAATAAGCTGTGTCACTCACCATGAACTTTCTTGTTTTCTTCAACGTGCTTAAGCCATTTATAAACCGGTGGGATCTGATCGACTTCTGACTCAGTAATGACATCAAGGAAAAATGGACCATCATGGGCAAACGCCTCATCAAGACCCGCCTCTAACTCTTCCGGAGTACTGACCTGACGCGATTTAATTCCGAAGCCCTCAGCAACCTTAGCCGGGTTACCTGGCGTAAAATCAACTGAATAAAATTTACTTTTGGCGTGTAGAAGCTGAAGTACTTTGATCCAACCAAAGCAGGAGTTATTAAAGTGGATCATAACCGCCGGTATTTTCAGCCGCGCAAGGGTTTCGAGCTCACCTGCCGACATCCCTAGGCTACCATCACCAAACAGACCCACTAGACGGGCATCTGGGCGGGCTTCATGGGCACCGACCAGTGCAGGAATTGCGTAACCTAGACCACCGTAGGCGCGGGGAATGATGAATCGAGAACCATTGCCAGCCAATTTCAAATACCGGGTGATATGTGGTGTCGGAGTCCCTGCATCAGAGATAACAATCGATGGAGAGGGTAAACGGCGATTTAATGCAGCGATCACCCGTTGTGGCTTCAACGGTACATCATCAGCACTCATCATCTCCTCGGCTTCAGCCCAGAAGCAAGCACGATCAGCATTGAGCTGGTCAACCCAGGCAGATGGAGTCTTTGCTGCACCCTGCCCTTTGAGCAACGTCACCAAATCAGCAAAAACCAGTTTTGCGTCACCGGCAACACTGAGGGTGTTATGAAAGTTGTTGGACAATAATTCTGGATCAAGATCAATCTGTAGAATTTTTCGTCCCTCTTTGGCTGATGGCAAAGTCCATTTAATGGTTGAAACGGATCCCATTTTACAGCCGACATAGAGAAGGACATCCGCCTCTTCAACAGCCTTGATAGCATGAGGGTGAAAGCCGTTATCACCAATGACCCCAAGCGCCAGAGGATGGTCATCAGCAATAATTCCCTGGCCGGAAATGGTCGTCACCACAGGCGCTGACAACCACTCAGCTGCGGCTTTTATCTCTTCACCCGATTGCGAATGGTTGGCTCCACCACCGGCAACAATGACTGGGCGGTCAGCCTGATGCAAATGTTTGACCAGCTGTTCCAGCGCCTCACGACTGCCACGAGTCCGGTAAGAGGGATAACTACAGCATTCTGCGGCGGGATAAATGTCTTCTGTTTTTCCACCAAATTCGCCACCCGACACCTCGCCGGGAATGACCAGTTGAACTGCCCCGGGCCGGCCGCTGGTCGCAATGCGGAAAGCGCGACGGATTGTTTCGGGGATTTTTTCTCCCTGTTTCATCAAACTTGACCATTTGGTAATCGTTTTGAACAGGTTTTCACAGTCAAGTTCGGTAATGGTTTTCTTCCCCTCACCCGACAGAACATTATCGGAAGTGATCAGGATTACCGGGATGGATGAAGCATCCGCTTCCGCTACACCAGGAACTGAATAGAGTGCTCCTGCCCCACTTGGGCACTCACAGACTCCGGGTTTATGGGTCAACCGGGCATAAATATCAGCCATAAAAGAGGCCGAACGCTCATCCCTGGCAAGAACATGTTTAATTTCAGAAGAGGCGTCATACAGGGCTTCGTATAGAGCAATACTGGTATCACCGGGGACACCAAAAATTACTTTTACCTCTTGTTCCTGCAGCATTTTAACTAAAACTTCTGCACCTTTCATGAAATCTCCTCTATATCTATTAGTTCTCTTTGATCCAATTCACCAGCCCTTTGGCCGCAAAAATTGCCATAAGCTCATCCGGTAATGGTGCAAATTTAAATTCTTTATCGTTCACTTTAATCACTCCCTTTTCGAGACTGACATCAACCTTGTCACCGACACTGTAGCCATCTACCAACTCTGGCAGGACGATAATAGGTAGCCCCTGATTGACCGATGAACGATAAAATATCCGATTGACCGATTTGACAATGACTGCTTTAACCCCAGCATGGGCAAGTCCGACAGCCGGATGTTCCCGGGAACTGCCGCAACCAAAGTTTTCACCGGCAATAATCACATCACCTGACTGAACTTTAGCACTGAAACTGTCATCAAAACCCTTGAACAAATGGGGCATGATTGCTTCGGGGTCGGAACTGAGAACCTGATAGGTAAGATTACCGGCAAACATCAGATCGGTATTCAGGTCATCGATATCGGCATAATTCCAGATGCCATGACTGTAGCGGTGATCCTGCGCCTTGACCTGAACCGTGACACTCTTTTCTTGTTTGAACTGATATTTATCGTGATGTTTTTTCCCGCGTGGATCAGTAATTTCACCAGCAATAGCGGACATGGCAACACAGGCCGGTGAAGCCAGATAGATCTGCGCGTTCGGATTACCCATTCGCCCTTTAAAGTTGCGGTTCGCAGTTGAAATAACCGTATAGCCATCCGCCGGGATCCCCTGCCCGGTCCCCAGACATGGCCCACAGGAGGAGGAGAGAACACTGGCTCCGGCATGAATAAGATCAGCCAGCAACCCCTCTTCCATCGCCTGTAGATAGATTTTCTGCGAAGCGGGGATCACCAGCAGTTGAAAGCCGTCAGCAACTTTTTGCCCTTTCAGAACTTCTGCGGCAATGCGAATATCTTCAAGTCGGCCGTTGGTACAGGTACCAATCAGCCCCTGTTGAAGCTTGGTTCCCTGGACTTCTGAAACTGCTTTGACATTATCGACATGATGCGGAGCTGCAACCAGCGGGAACATTTCATTTAGATTGATCTCAATCTCGCGGGCGTAAAGGGCATTGTCATCGGCCCAAACCGACGCCCCGCTTCTCCCGCCAAGAAACTCAGCTAGCACATCATCGGCAGGAAAAACCGCATTTTTTGCCCCCATTTCCGACGCAAGATTGGTCAAGGTCATCCGCTGGGCCATGGAGAGGGTTTTAACCCCGTCACCGTGGTATTCAATGCTCATATAATTGGCTCCGGCAGAGCCGATCATGCCAATAATCCAGAGAGAGAGGTCTTTAGCATAAACACCCGACTGCAATTTTCCGGTCAGAGTTATTTTCAACGATTCAGGAACCCGGAACCAGGTTTCACCCCGCTTCCACAGACCGGCTGACTCAGTTCTGTCAATTCCTGCAGCGAGCGCATTAAAAGCGCCAGCAGTACAGGTGTGGCTATCGGAACCGACAATGATCATCCCCGGTTTGGCATAATTGCTCATCAACTGATGACAGATCCCTTGTGACACATCATGGAATTTTTTGATCCCCTGCTTTTTGACAAAATCACGAATGGACTGATATTGGTTCGCCAGTTTGGCATTGGTTGGTGGTGCGTTGTGATCCAGAACCACCAGTAACTGATCGGGATCAAAAACCTTGCTTCCGCCCATTTTCTCAAAAGTTTTTTCGATACTGGCGGTATTATCATGGGTCAAGACAATCTGGGGTTTGCGGAAAACAATCGCCCCGGTTTCAGCATCCAATATTTTTTCAACAAATGTTTTCCCCATTTTTCTCTCCAGTAAAAATAATAGATGACTACTGACTCTATAACTACAGAATATCTATCGTTTAATTCAATAATCCATCACGTTGATATATTTCCATCTGTACCTTGGAAAATTTACCAATCTGCACCGTTTTTCCGGTTTCACTGTGAGTGATAGTCCCCACCAGAAAATCAATCTTCACCTTGTCACGCTGTTGTAACTCAAGTGCGGAAAGATCAGCATAAGTGAGAATCGGAAATGCAGCGTTGATCGCATTACGTTCGTAGATTGCACCAAAGGATCCAGCAACAATCGCTTGAACTCCCAGTGACTTAAAACAGTCAACTGCCTGCTGGCGTGAGCTCCCCGCACCAAAATTTTTACCAGTGATAATAATGTCACCCGGCTCAGCCTTCTGGGCAAAGTCTTTCCAACCGGCAAGATTATCAAAAGCATACTGACCCATCTCGTTGATATCGGTAATGGTCAAATAGCGATTGTGGAAAATCATATCGGTATCGATATTATCCTCCTCAACAATCCACACTTTACCTTCAATGACAGTTGGATGTTCAATCGCTGTTTTTTTACTGATTTTTGTCGGAGTTTCAAATCCACCGATGGCGGTAAAGACAGCTGGAGTTTCCGGTATTTGATCCGGGGTGGTGATATAACCAGCGACCGCTGAGGCGGCAATATCGGCTGGAGAACCCAGATAGACCTTTCCCGCTCCCTGTTTTCCAGCAAAGTTTCGGTTTCCGCTGCTCACTGTTACTTCTCCCGGCCCGTTCATGCCGACTTGTCCGGCGGCACAACCGGCACAACCGGCATTACTGACCAGGGCACCAGAGTCCTTGAAAATCTTAATATATCCTTCATCCAGCAATTGCTGCCAGACAGCGTCGGTTGAAGGGACGATTTTCAACACGACCCCTGGAGCAACTTTGCGATTTTTCAACACATTGGCAGCTGCAACCATGTCTGAGTAGCGACCGTTAGTGCAGCTTCCGATGAACGCTGAATCAATTTTGATTTGCCTTACGCTATTGATATCGATGGTATCATCAGGATGTCCGGGGCGTGACATCATTGGGACAAAGCTGCTGAGATCAATATCGAAGGTTTGAGCATAGTCAGCATCACTATC
>JASFYS010000215.1:0-5412 GCA_045047095.1 Desulfuromusa sp.
AATCCTCCGACACTCTAAATAGAAGCGCTTTTCATCCGCCTCGCCTAACGAAAAAGTCTTACGCGGCAACGCCCCATCCAGCACAATTGTTTTGAACAGGTCATGCTTGGAGATAGCGGGCAAGTAAAAACCAGCACTTCCAGATTGCCCTCCCAATTCTGTCACTATCTGACTTCCATGGATATAATCAACCCGAACAACAGAATTATCTTCAAGATATTGGTTTATAAAAGTCTGAAGCGTTGCTACCTCGAGAGTGAACTCTGGATTCTCAACCTCACAAACACCAAAATGACCGGAAAAAATGACCGGAAAAGCATGTCCCCCTTGCGCTTTCGCTGCAATAGCTTCAGCTTCTTCCAGATTGGCGCAAGATATTATCGACATCGGAGTTCCCCGCTCAGCAAAAAAACTCTCCATTTGCTGTTTGAGATGGTCGCAATCAACATTAAACAAAACCCGATGGATCGCCTCAAACTCCAAGCCCGGATCATGCACGTTAACCAGCTCAACCAGAGCAAAACGAGCCGGGTGATTCATCACCTCTACTGGATCATCAGCCTCTTCCTTCAGCTTTGTCCAAATCGCTTTCGCAGTTGCAAATGAGTGATTACCATCCCCCATAGCGTAGAGCATCACCTCACCATCAACATCATATTTTGCACGATAGTCTGCAGGATCGGCCAACTTCTCCAGTGCCGTGGTAATTTGACTGATCAGCTCCGGTTGATCAACTCGATATCCTTTGAGGTGACCCCCATTTTCAAGCAGGTCAAAATCGTAGAGCTTTTCAAGATTTTCGTTGAATAGCGGTTCGATAACTGTCTTACCCGGATCATCAATCAGCACCATAATATGGGGCAGTTCAATCGGTGCATTTTGGCGAACCTTGATCCGCGGCGGCAGGCGATCAAGAATAGTGCCCTCGGTTGACCGAATCAAGCTTTGTGCCCCTTTGGTATAATCGTACTGCTCCAGATCAAGTGCCACCATTAACCCTTTGCGTGACTCAACTGCTGCTGTTTTACGATCAACCAGAATAAATCCGGGTGGTTGCTCTTCCAGGCTACCGTCGGCCAAATACTCTTCCATGGTTCTGTTGATAGCTTCAATTCGCTGTTCGGTATCGGCAGCATCAAGATAGGCTTCAGGAAAAACCAGGTTCAATGTTGAGATATTCCCCGCTGTCTGCTGTTCCAAACGCTGCCAATAATCTGGATCAGAGGTATATTGATCACAAGCAATCACCGACCATTTCTGCATATCTGTCCCTTTTTTCGGCAACAGAATTTTTGGAATCTGAACTCCTATTTTTTCAAAAACCATTTCCTGATCCTTTCTATTTTCTGCTTTTAGTAAGCTCACTGTTTTAAAAAAACAAACTAGCATGATTTCAGCCGATGGAGAAACATCTATCCAGCCAAAAAAACATTTTGATCCAAAAATTTTCTTGCAGAAGAGGGCTTTTTACATTCTAATCAACCCGAAACAAACATGAAAAAAAGGAAGACGGTGTAAATCCGTCGCGGACCCGCCACTGTAACCGGATTTGAATCACTTCGCCGGAAGCCAGATACTTTTTTTCCTGAGTACGACTGCCAGAGCTTCGTGGAGTGAGGATCCCGGCAGACAAATCCAACGGATAAAAACGGTATCCCGGAGCCTGAACAACAGACTCCGGGATTTTTTTTGGAGAGGAACTATGGCTCATTTGATCTATATCAGTGGCGGATGTCGTAGCGGCAAAAGCAATTACGCGCAGCAACTGGCCGAAAGTTTTCCCGGAAGGCGAGCCTATCTGGCCACCTGTCCACCGATTGATGAGGAAATGGAACAGCGCATTGCACTCCACCAACAACAGCGAATTGATCGAGGATGGGAGACGCTCGAAGCACCACTCGACCTGGTCGCAGCAGTTTCGCAAGCGAGTCATTATGAAGTTCTCCTCATTGACTGCCTGACGTTGTGGATTAATAATCTTTTCTACGAAGCAGAACAAAAGGAGGAATCCCTGACCGAACAAATGATCAACAACAAATGTACGGAGTTGATCAATGTATGTAGAAAAACCAATCAGACCATTATTTTTGTAACCAATGAACTGGGGATGGGACTGGTGCCTGCCGATTCAATATCCAGGCGTTACCGGGACTGCCTCGGTCGTTGCAATCAAACCGTTGCAAGGCTGGCAGATAAGGCTATCTTTATGGTCTCCGGCATTCCCCTCATTTTAAAACAGGAGTGATGGCATCGCAAAATTTCACCAACTGCTGCGTTACTGCAATTACTCTTGCTGCTTCGGCGTACATAAGCACGCCTCATTGCTCGACAATTGCGCGCCTTGCATTTAGTGATTTTTGCTTAGCCATCCACTATTTTGCTTTCTTGCGAAAGCATCAGGAGTAACAATTCATATGGATTTATTGAATAAAACCATCAATTCGATTACAGGACAAAACCAAACCATTCGTGCGCAGGCAAAAGAGCGACTGGATCAATTAATTATGCCACATTGGGCGCTGGGTCGGATGATGGATCTGGCGTTGGATATTGCCGGAATTTGTGGCTCAGTGCGACCCAGCATTAAACACAAAACCATTGTTGTTATGGCGGGAGATCATGGGATCACCGCTGCGGGTATCAGTCTTTTTCCTCAAGAGGTCACCGTAGAGATGGTGCGTGGCTTTGCCAAAGGTGTTGCCGGAATCAACGTCCTCGCCAAGCAAGCTGGCGCCGCAGTAAAAGTTGTCGATATGGGAGTTGCCGGTGATCTTTCTACCCTTGCTGCTGGCGGGGATATCATTGATCGAAAAATTGCAGCAGGAACAGATAATTTTGCTGAGGGACCGGCCATGAGCCGGGAAATGGCAGTGCGTGCATTGGAAGCTGGGATCAGTATCGCACAGGAACTTGCTGATTTCACCGATCTGTTTGGCACCGGTGACATGGGAATCGGCAATACCTCTCCGAGCAGTGCAATCGTCGCGACCCTTTGTCAGCTACCAGTTGCCGAAGTTGTTGGACGAGGAACTGGATTGGATGATGTGCAACTGAAACATAAAATTGAGGTGCTTGAAAAAGCTCTGGTTCTCAACAATCCCGATCCTGCTGATCCAATTGATGTCATAAGTAAAGTGGGTGGTTTTGAAATTGCCGGCATTGCGGGGCTGGTTCTGGGTGCAGCGGCCTTGAAGAAACCAATTATTATTGATGGATTTATCTCAACCGCTGGAGCCTTGCTGGCTGGCCGACTGGCTCCAAAAAGTAAAGAATATATGATTGCCGCACACCGAAGCGTCGAAAAAGGGCAGGTT
The DNA here is from genome assembly GCA_045047095.1 of Desulfuromusa sp. GTDB lineage: Bacteria > Desulfobacterota > Desulfuromonadia > Desulfuromonadales > Geopsychrobacteraceae > Desulfuromusa. The sequence continues at coordinate 3,315 of JASFYS010000215.1, forward strand.
GCCGCCCTTGCCGATCTGGGGAAAGAGCCCCTTCTTGATCTACAGTTTCGGCTCGGTGAAGGAACCGGAGCTGCAGTCGCCATGAATCTGATTGCAGGAGCCGTTGCTATCTTAACTGAGATGGCAACATTCAGTGAAGCCGCCGTATCGGAAGCGAAATAGTCGGTTGATATCGAAATGAACCTACAACCTTTCTTTTCAGCTTTGCGGTTCCTCACCATTCTACCGATTCCTGAATCGTGGTGCGGTGATGAGACCAGCTTCCATAAAAGTCCCGATTGGTACCCCTTGGTAGGATTGCTGATCGGCTTACTGATGGCGGTTTTGGATCTTTTCCTCTGTTGGTTGTTACCGATACCAGTTGCCAGTGTGCTACTGCTACTGGCAATGATCGCGATTTCTGGGGCATTGCATCTGGATGGTTTGGCTGACAGTGCCGACGCTTTTTTCAGCAGTCGTGGACGAGAGCAAATGTTGGAGATCATGAAGGACAGTCGCTCAGGTCCCATGGGCGTTACGGCGATTGTTTTTGTTCTATTGCTCAAATTGATGTTGCTTATCTCAGTGCCGTTGATCTGGCGCTGGCAGGTCGTCCTATTGATGCCTGTCGCCGGTCGCTGTGTGTTGCCGATCATCAGCGGCTGGCTCCCTTATGCACGGAACGAAGGAACAGCAGCTTTCACTCGCAGACAATTTAACTGGATACATTTGATCCCGACATTGGCAGTACTGATGATTCCCTCTTTTGCCCTCTTGGGCTGGATGGCAGGATCACTTATTGTTGTAGTTGTCTGTCTCGGCATCTGGTTATTCGGTCACTACAGCCACCGCAAGATTGGAGGATTTACCGGGGACACCTTGGGTGCGACCTGTGAGCTGGTCGAATCATTGCCAGCGCTTTGTGTTGTTATTCTCGCTCATCAAGGGATGATGTAATGAACCCGGTGCAAAAGCATGGCGGTAATCTACGTCTGACCAGTGAAATCAGTGGCTTGCTGCAAGAGGAGTTGCTCGACTTTTCCGCCAGTATCAATCCCCTCGGTTTTCCACAATGGTTGCGCCCACTTATCAGTACCCAGGTCAGTGCTTTAGCGCATTACCCTGACCCGGAAGCGGGGGAACTGGTCACAGCACTGGCTGCATACCATCAGATTGAAGCTGACCAGGTGATCGTTGGAAACGGGGCGAGCGAACTGCTCTATCTGCTGCCACAAGTTTTAGGACATAAACATTTGTTGGTGCCGGTTCCAAGCTACGGGGATTATGTTTCCATGGCAAAAGTGGCTGGTATACAGGTTGATACCCTGCCATTATTGGCCAAAAACAATTTTCAACTCGATATCAATCAACTTTCATCAAAGCTGACTGATGATCATCTGGTCATTATTGGCCATCCCAACAACCCCACCGGGAAGTTGTGTGACACTCAAGCGTTACAAGAATTGATTCATAAACATCCGCGAAATTATTTCGTCATTGATGAATCCTTTATCGATTTTGCCGACCCCAAACATTCGCTCCGCTGGCAGCGATCTGCCAATCTGATCATTATCCAATCGATGACCAAATCGTGGGCGATCCCCGGGCTCCGCTTGGGATACGTCCTAGCAGACCCAAAAGTGGTTGCCGCGATGCGCCGCTTACGACCCGATTGGTCAGTGAATACGATTGCACAAGCAGTGGGCATCCGCGCCTTACAGGACAGTGATTTCCTCAAACAGACACGCGAATTTGTCCGCCAGCTGCGATTCGAGCTGTTTGCCCAACTTAAAGCAATACGCGGACTGCATCCATTTCCTGGTGATGCCAATTTTCTCCTGATACGGATTGACCATCCTACAATTGATGCGACGACCCTGACACACAAGTTGCTAAAAAAAGGGATTGTGATTCGTAACTGTGACAATTTTCAGGGGCTCGACAAGCGCTATTTTCGGGTTGCGGTTCGGACTTCTGGGGAGCAGCAGCGGCTCTGTGTCGAACTGGATTTATGTCTCAACGCAATAGTTCCAAAGGGAAAAGCTCAAAAAACCCCAGCCATCATGTTTCAGGGAACCGGATCCAATGCCGGGAAAAGTATTCTTACCGCGGCACTATG
>JASFYS010000216.1:0-13313 GCA_045047095.1 Desulfuromusa sp.
TTAATACTAACATCTTGCGCCTCCTGGCTGGTTATCCGTACCGCCTCCGGGTACGGGGATCTATTGGTAGGAGTGGTCTCCTGACCACGAACCACCTTTATTGCTACCCTCATTCGCGACAGGAATGTCGCTCCTACATTTAGATATAATTCAAAATTGACAATTGCGACACTTTCCCAGTTAATACTAACATCTTGCGCCTCCTAGCTGGTTATCCGTACCGCCTCCGGGTACGGTGATCTATTGGTAGGAGTGGTCTCCTGACCACGAACCATCTTTGTTGCTACCCTCATTCGCGACAGGAATGTCGCTCCTACATTTAGATATAATCCAAAATTGACAATTGCGATACTTTCCCAGTCACATTCAAGGCCGCTTCAAAACTCTGCTGCTGTTGTTGCATCTCGGTAATAGTTTCCAGAATATCGGCATCTTCAAAGCGGGAACGAAATGCTTCCATATCAATTTTGATCTGTTCCATATGATCCCGAGCTACTTCTAACCGCCGCCCAATATTCCCTTTGCGGCTCCGCTGAGTCCGAACTTGGTTAGCGGCATCTTCAAGAGGGTCAATCAAGGCTTCAACCCCGGCCGGGTTATTGGCTTGCAGTTCCTCTTCCAAGTTCGTCACCATGGCAAAAATATCCACGGCTCCGGCATCAGTTGCACCATCATTATCGGTATCACCCAACATCAAAGTATTGCCGGTGAGATTGACTTCAATCAACTCATTGGGTGCAATTTCGAATTCCAACACACCATAATCACCACTGTAATTCACCGGATTCGGTTCAGTTGCAGGGTAATTAGGATTCAACTCAAATGGCTTGGTCTTTTCGGAATATCCCGCAAAAAGATACTTGCCATCTATTTGTGCATTGGCATCACTCATTAAACTTTCACGCAATTGATGAACTTCATCGGCGAAGGTTTGCATGTCTTGAGGGCTAAGAGAGCCATTGACTGATGCAATACTGATTTCTTTAATCCGCACCAGGGTGTTTTCGATGCTATCAAGGTAGCCATCGGCACCATCAGTTTTATCCAACCCCGACTCAATGGTCTCAATATAACGATCCGAAGTTTGAATCTGAGTGCGGGCGCTCAACACTGGGCTGATTGCTGTTGGATCATCCGAAGGGCGATTGATCCGCTTTCCGGTAGCAGCCTGCAATTGTAATTTGGCAAGCCTATCACTGGTGCGATCGAGAAAAGATTGCAAACTACGATATGTGGTGTTCTGGGTAGCTCTCATAATTCACCTATCTTTTTAAGGTCAGCAGGGTTCCCATCATCTCATCGACGGTGGCAAGAAACTTGGCTGAAGCCTCAAAACCTTTTTGAAATTTCATCAGGTTGATCATTTCATCTTCCAGGGAAACGCCGTCAATACCGTCACGCAGATTCTGGAGTTGAATCAAACTGTCTTCATACCCCTGTTGTGCCTGACGATTACGGGCAGTTTCAACCCCGACAGTTGCAGAGATCTTGCCGTAATAGGAGACCAACGTGTCATTGCCACCGAGACCGGCAAATTGTTGCTGCTCCAATTGCAGAATCGCTAAAGAATTGGTGTTATCGCCAGGAGCGGCACTGGTTCCCGCCGCAATTTCTGCTGTTGATGTAATATTCATCGCCAGCGATGAAGCCGAATCAAGCACGGCAGCAGGCTGAACAAAGAAATCCTGACCCGGATTCCCATTCAGATCGGTTCCCGCCTGGTGCATGGTATTAACTTCAGTGGCAAAGGTGTAAGCCAATTGATCCAGACGGTTGACAGCATCAGGAATCGTGACATCACGGACATTGTACAGACCACGGAATTCACCACCCAGGGCAGTTCGATCCAGGGAAATACTGGTGGTACCGAAATCGAGCTCAAGATTAACATCGGTACCAGAATAGGTTGGCACAATATGAGTGGCGGTCGTTCCTTCCACCAGTGGCATACCATTTGGCAGTTGCACTGACACGGTTCCATTCGAGGTTTCAAAACTGGTTGACCCAATCTGGCCGGACAGATCTTTTAACAGCAGGTCACGGCGATCACGATCAGAGTTGGCATCTTGACCGGACAATTCCAAAGAGGAAATCCGGTTGTTCAATTGGGCGACTTCGTCGAGACGTAAATTGACACCATCAATTTTTGAGACAATGGTGCTATTAATATTTTTCACCACCTGCTGGGTTTCATTATAGACATTGCCGAAAGCATTGCCGATTAGCTCGCCACGTTGTAAAACCATCTGCCGTTCAACTTCACCTCCGGGGTTAGTCGATAACTGACGCCAGGCATCAAAAAACTGATCGAATTCATCCGACAAACTGCCATCGCCAATTCCAGTGACCCGTTCCAGTTCCGCCAACGGGTTCGCCATACTGCTTTCTAGGCCTAGTTCGGAAGATTTATCCTTAATCTGACCATCCAGAAAAACATCATGGGAACGTCCAACCGAACCAACCTTCACCCCGGTACCAATAAAAAAACCACCAAAATTTAAAGAGGGATAGGGAGTCAGATTTGGTGTTTGCCGGGAATAACCGTCGGTATTCATATTGGCAATATTGAGACCCGTGATTTCAATCGCCTTCTGGTTCGTCTGCAATGACGTCCGCCCAGAATTTAAAGCTGCATTCAATCCACCGCCCATTGGTTATACCTTCCCCGACAATAAACGTCCGCCCTGAGTCAAGGTACGCGACTGACCAGCGCCACCATAAACCTGAGGCATCGAAGCTTTGCCGAAAAATCCCATCATATCGCGTACCCAGTTGAGACCGGTCCAGAGGAGAAAGGCATTGCGGCGATTTTCATGATCAATCTGCTTGAGTAGATCCTGTAGCCCCTCAACATCCTCAGGCTGCGGCCGAAGTTCTGCCAGAAGTTCTTCCTTGGCGGCAACGACGCTCTGCAATCCGGGCATATCCAGAGATTTAGCCATCTCTCTTTCTTGATGCAACAGATCAAGCAGAGTTTCAAGTTGCTGTTTCATGTCAGGCTGGTTCATTTCAACTATCTTTCATAATGAACGGCAGAAGACTTGAAGCAACCTTATTCAGATCAGGCTTATAGGTTCCACTATCAATCTGACTTTTAAGTTCCTGAAGCTTTTCAGCCCGGGCAGTTTCCTGGGTGGTACTGGTTTCCTGAGCTTTGGCTGCATCTTTCAAAGCGCTGGAGAAATCTACCCGATCGCCCTTTTTAGCCGCATCAGTTTTTTTAGCAGCACCAGCCTTGCCGGTACGATTAAGGTTCCCCAGTGGACCAAACCCTTTGTTTCCAGTAATACTATCGACCATAACAGACTCCCTATTCCCCTGATTCTTCAAACTGGGCGGCGAAAGCGTCCAATTTGTCCATGATAGCTTCGTAAGTTTGTTGTGATATTTCTGGCAAGGCACCACCAAAAGCGTCTTGAGCTTCGACGAAACCCTGATCAATTGCATCTTTCATCTGCTGTAGTTTTGTTGGATCGTTACCAAAACCACTGATTGCAAAATCAACAATCCGCTGTGAAGTTTGATCAACACCAAAATAACCATCTTCAGCAACCAGATCCTGGGCTTCTTCCTGAGTCATGGTATTAAAATTGACCTCAGTATCACCGGTACTGAATTGCAAAGTGAGACCTTGATCCTCAAGTGTTTTGATCACCAGATTGCGCAGTAGTTCGTAAGAAGAGGCGACTTTAAGTCCCGGCCCGTAGGTTTCACCAACCTTTTCCTGCTCACCCAGAGAAACACGATCCTCGGCGGCAGATCTGGTTCTTTCACGTTGCTGACGCTGGATCATCTCTTCTTGCTGTTGTCCAGAAATAGGCTTTGCACTGTAGGTAGGATCAATTTGTCCAGTCATAAGTCTCCTCCGATGAGAACTTGTTGGAGACTATATCGACAGGAAAGTTGATTTTCTTTAGGATTATTTTGGATGAAATAAGCAGAAACTTTTTGGCCACCAAGGCACCAAGTTCTCCAAGAAAGTCAAAATCAAAAGAAACTTTTCTTAAGATTTTAAAACCATAAAAAGAGGCTTTGATCTTCCTCTGCGATCTCAGTGTTCTTTGCGTCTCTGCGTTGAAAAAAATCGGGTTTTCTTGGTGCTCTTGGTGACTTGGTGGCAATTTTTATTAACGGCACATAAAACCGATAATCTCTTCAATAAACTGTGAACCATAGCGTTGCAACTTGGCCTGACCAACACCGTTAATCTGCAGAAATGACTCTTTATCAGTCGGTAAGGTGGCTGCCATCTCTGCCAGGCTGGCATCGCCGAAAACAACATAAGGCGGCACCCCGTCATGATCGGCAATTTGCTTGCGTAAAACCCGCAACAGATTAAATAGCTCCTGATCATATTCAAGACCAACAATCTTCCGGTTCGGACGTTTTTTTCGCCCCGGCTTAACCCGTGGTTTGGTAATGGTTAATTCTGTCTCACCACGCAACAAAGGTCGAGCGGCTTCGGTTAATTTCAGTACTGAATAATTACCGATATCCTGCTCCAGATAGCCACAATGGATCAATTGCCGGAGCAGATGGCTCCAATGGTCCTGATTCTGTTCACGACCAATTCCGTAGGTTGAAAGTTGATCATGGCGTAAATCAAAAATTCTCTGAGTCTTGGCACCACGCAACACTTCAATGACGTGACCGATGCCAAAACGCTGTCCAACCCGATAGACACACGAAAGTGCCTTGCGAGCATCTTCACTGGCATCGTAGCGTTCTGGCGGATTAAGACAGATATCACAATTGCCGCAATCTGCTTCGAGGGTTTCACCAAAATAACCCAACAGAGCCCGGCGGCGACAGGTTCCCGATTCTGCGAATCCGACCATCGCATTCAACTTGTGAATTTCGATCCGCTTCTGTTCAGGGTTACCCCCTTTTTCAATCAACCCGCGACCGATGGCAATATCCCCGTAACCAAATAGCAGCAGCGCTTCTGCGGGCAAACCATCGCGCCCGGCTCGCCCGGTTTCCTGATAATAACTTTCGAGGTTTTTAGGCAGATCATAATGAACCACAAAGCGGACATTAGGCTTGTCAATCCCCATTCCGAAAGCAACGGTTGCAACGACTATCTGAACATCATCACGAATAAAATCTTCTTGGGTCTGCTTGCGTTCGGCGGCAGGCAATCCAGCATGATAGGGAGCAGCTTTCAGACCATCCTGACACAGCTTTGCAGCAACTTCATCGACCCGTTTGCGACTGAGACAATAGACAATCCCGGACTCATCCCGGCGGCTATCGAGAAATGCCGTAAGCTGCAAGTAAGGTTTCGCTTTATCAATCACTGTATAGCGAATATTCGGACGATCAAAACTGGCAATCACCTGATGGGCATTTTGCAGGTTCAAATGGTGGAGGATATCGAGGCGGGTCTGTTTTTCAGCGGTCGCCGTCAGCGCCACCATCGGAACTGCGGGAAAATAGTTCCGCAGTTTCCCTAAACCGGTATATTCAGGACGAAAGTCGTGCCCCCACTGAGAGACACAATGGGCCTCATCAATGGCAAAGAGGGCAATTTCAAGCGAGCGTAAGCGCTCCAGAAAATCAGTACTTAATAACCGTTCCGGCGCAACATAAAGTAAGTCAAGTTGACCAGCATGTAACTGTGCCAGAACCTGACGAGCTTCTACCACCCCCAGTGAGGAATTGTAGCCGGCCGCCCGAACTCCGTTTGCCTGCAGAGCATCAACCTGATCTTTCATCAGTGAAATCAGCGGAGACACAACAATCGCGATGCCATTGCGATGCAGAGCTGGAATTTGAAAGCAGAGCGATTTACCGCCGCCGGTCGGCATCAGCACAAAAGCATCGTCCCCTGCAATCAAGCGGTTAATGATCTCTTCCTGATAAGGGCGAAACGATTGATAACCAAAAATATCATTTAAAGTCTGGTGGATATCTGTATATTCTGTGGCAACTAACATCAATTAAATCCTAATCGGCATCAATCTCTTACTCAATCTCAATCTAGACTTCCTCTCCCTGAGGGAGAGGGTCGGGGTGAGGGGGGACAGCATTTCTTTAATTGCTTATTTTTCAGACAACATCCCCCTCATCCGGCCTCCGGCGGTGTAAAAGTTCACCTGTCTGTCGATCTTCCATGACCAGATTTTCCGGGTCAACTCCGGTAGCATCAATCGCAATTCGTCCGGAATCCTGATAGATCTTCTGCTGCTGTAGACGATTGATCGTCCGCCACCAGCAACTTGACGCTGAGGCCAAGTCGATATCCTCATCAAGCAACACCAACAGCTTCGAACGACTTAGGGGGCTATCTTTCCAGAGGGAGTCAATGAGATCTCGGTTTTTTGCCATCGATTGTGGTTTGACCGCTAATAATGCCACCCCATGGAAAATAGTTTCCAATGGCATCTGCAGATTTGACAGCTGCGGATAATCAATCTTCAACATTTCTCGCAGCAAAATCTCACTTGCCTTTGCTAGATAAATATTCTCGCTTGGCGGCGGTCCGACGACAGTCATTGGTATGATTGCCTTTGCTTGTTTCCTGATCGCGGTAACCTGCATCACCGGGCAATCTGAACGGGTCACATACTGTCCGGTATGATTGCCAAATGGCCCCTCAGTAACTGTCTTCCTCGGCAGAATTTGCCCCTCGATAATCATTTCAGCGTCAGCAGGAACTGACAATGGCTGACTGAGTCCAGCAGTAAATTGCTGCTGCTGCTTAAAGAAGGTGCGATAAAACAGAAATTCGTCACACTGTTGCGGAAGTGGTGCTGATGCCAGCCAGATCAAGGCCGGATCAGACCCCAGAATAAGAGTTATCGGCAGTGGCTGGTTGAGCTTTTTTACTTTGGTCAAATGGTTTTCCGCACCGGAGGTGGGTGAAAAATTAACCGCCAGATGATTGGAATCAATGATCTGGACACGATATAAACCAAGGTTTTTTGCCCCGGTTTCCAAATCTTCTGTCAGCGCCAAGGCCAAAGTGAGATAACCGCCCCCCTCTCCCGGCCAACTTTGAATTGCGGGTAAATCGGTGAGGGTTAAATCGGGGCGAAATTGTAGCTCGGTTTGTTCATTTGGAACCAGCTCTTCCCTCTCCCCCACAACAGATAACCGCTCAGTAGAGCTTCCGCTTCTCTGTTGGAGAAAGGTTTGCAGCTTCTTTTCAAACTCCCGATAACTGCTAGAGTGGAGAAGTCGGCTGGCCCTCTGTTCAGCGCCAAACAGGTTAGCAGCCACAGAAAAAGCGGAATGACCTGGCTTTTCAAACAGCAGTGCCTTGCCGCCACCATCCTTTGCGAACTCACGGCGACAGAGAGCTGCCAGTTCCAATTCTGTAGCGACCGGAGACCGAATAATCGTCAGTCTGTCGAGTTGGGTTAATTGTTCCAGATATGTACCTAAATCCATAATTGCAGTGTACCCACTTCACCGAAAAAAAGGCAAAAAAAGCCCCGCAGCAAAAGGTGCTGAAGGGCTTTTCAATAGATCGGGTGAAGTCTAGAATCCCGCTAGTTTCGCTAATTCGAGTAACGATCCGGGAAGAATCCCCAAATAGAGGACTCCCACCAGGGAAATCACAATTGAGATTGCGGTTGGGGCATTGATCTTGACCCAGGCAAAATCTTCTTCTGGATCTTTGAAATACATCTGCACGATCACCCGTAGATAATAATAGAGGGAGACTGCTGAATTCAATATCCCCAAAACCGCCAGCCAAATATATCCCGCCTTGATGGCACCGGCAAAGATGTAGAATTTACCGATAAACCCTGCTGTTGGAGGTAATCCCATCAGTGAAAACAGAAAGATAGTCAAGGCGATACCCAAAATCGGTTTTTTGTAGCCAAGACCGGCAATACCGTCCAGGGTCAGGTTGTTCTCCCCCTTCTTCCCGATCAGGACTAAGACAGCAAAGGCTCCCAGATTCATGAACGTATAAACCAGCATGTAAAACAAAATAGCGGAATGGCCGATGGCATTCCAAGCGGCCAGACCAACCAAAGCATAGCCAGCATGCGAGATTGAAGAGTAGGCCAGCATCCGCTTTAAATCTTTTTGACTCAGTGCAACAAAGTTACCGATGGTCATGGTGAGAACGGCAAGAACCCAGAACAGTGAGCTCAACTCAGACTGCAAGCCATCCAGACCGACGATTGCAACCCGCATCAATGCAGCAAATGCTGCAGCCTTAGGTCCGGCACTCATGAATGCAGTAATCGGTGTCGGTGCCCCCTGGTAAACATCTGGAGTCCACATGTGAAAAGGAGCCGCTGCAACCTTGAAAAGAAAACCCACCAGCAACAGTAATCCCCCGGCAATAAACATGGTGTTCATTGCCGCATCAGGGTTGGCTCGGACATAGGCGGCAATTCCTTCAAGCTTGGTCGTGCCGGTCACTCCATAGAGGAGGGCAACACCATAAAGGAGAAAACCGGTAGAAAAAGCGCCGAGGAAGAAATATTTAAGACCAGCCTCGTTGGATCGAGGTTGATTACGGAAGAATCCAGCCAGGACATAGAGTGAAACCGACAGCACCTCCAGCCCAAGGAAAATTGTCATCAGGTCGGTTCCCGACGCCATCCACATCGCCCCGGCCGTGGTAAACAGAATCAACGGGTAGTATTCGCTGACGGGATAACCCTCCCGTTTCAGGTAGTCATCCGACATCAGGATAGTTAATCCGGCAGCGGTCAGACAGATCATACTGAAAAAGGTGGCAAAATTATCAAACAGGACACTGCCAGCAAATCCACCCTGAGGATTATTCCAACCAGATAGAGTGACAAAACCGGTCACTACCAATGCAACCAGACTCAGCCAGGCAACGTGGGTGGTACTGCCACGTTTCGAAAAAACTGAGACCATCAGCAATGCCATACCAAAAGCACAGAGTACCAGTGACGGCATGATTGCCTGTAAATTCACATTCTGGATGGCTTCTTGAACCAGATTTTCCATCTAACAGCTCCTCGGAACCCGTGTTATTTCAACTTTGAATAGTATTATTTTTAACTATTTATCAATCACTTTATTCAGTGTGCCCGGTGCTATCTTCTTCCCCATGACTTTCGACTGCACCCGGTTCACTGTTATATCCTTCCGGCGGTTGTTGCATTTCGACAATAGCGACTGGTGTCGCACCCATCTGTACCAACATTTTCTCCATCGCCGGATTCATTTTTGCCAGGAAGGTGTTCGGACAGATACCGATCCAGAAGACAAACAGCAGCAGCGGCAACATAATAACGATTTCACGCAGTGACAAATCTTTGAGATTTTCATTCTTAGGATTGGTCACTTTACCGAACATCACCCGTTGATAAACCCAGAGCATGTAAACGGCTGCAAGGATAACTCCGGTTGTTGCAAAAACTGCATACCAGCGAAGGCTACTCTGGAATGCGCCCATCAGTGCCAGAAACTCCCCGACAAAACCATTGGTTCCGGGAAGACCAATCGAAGAGAAGGTGATGATCATGAAGAAAGTCGCAAAAATTGGCATTTTTGTCGCGATCCCACCAAACTCAGTGATCAGACGGGTGTGGCGTCGTTCGTAGATAAAACCGACGATCAGGAACAGAGCACCGGTTGAAATACCATGATTAACCATCTGAATCATCCCACCAGCAAACCCTTGCAGGTTTAGAGCAAAAATCCCGAGCATGACAAACCCCAGGTGAGCAACAGATGAATAAGCAACCAGCTTTTTAATATCTTCCTGCATCATCGCCACCAGTGAACCATAAATGATTCCAACGACGGCTAAAAATGCCAGGAAGGGGATAAAGGTTGGCAGCACCTCCGGGAAGAGCGGCATGGCAAAGCGGACATATCCGTAAGTCCCCATCTTCAAAAGCACCGCAGCTAAAATAACCGAACCGGCGGTGGGTGCTTCAGTGTGTGCGTCAGGCAGCCAGGTGTGTAACGGAAACATTGGAACCTTGATCGCAAAACTGAAACCAAAAGCGAGGAACAACCAGAACTGAGCATTATGGGGAAGATCCAGTTTATAAAATTCCTGAATCCCGAAACCGTTCATATCAGCACCGCTCTGGACGGCGTAGTAGAAAATATAGATGATGGCAACCAGCATCAGTAACGAACCAACAGCCGTGTAGATAAAAAACTTAACCGCTGCATAAATCCGGTTCTTACCGCCCCAGATACCGATCAGGAAGTACATGGGAATCAGCATCAGCTCCCAGAAGATGTAGAACAGGAACAGATCCAGTGAAATGAAGGCACCAATCATCCCGGTTTCCAGCAGCAGCAACATCGCCATGAAGCCTTTGATGTTCTTGTCAACCGCATTCCAGGTGGAAAGTATCGCAATCGGGGTGATAAAGGTGGTCAACATCACCAACCAGAGGCTGATCCCATCAACCCCCAGATTGTAATTCATTTGAAAATAGTTGCCGATATTGATCCACTCATGAAATTCACGATAATGCATCTCGCCTGAGGTTAAAAAAACCGGATCAAAGGCAAGAGGCAAGCTGATTGCAAAGGTGATCAGTGAAACCACCAGAGTAAACCCTTTAAGCAGGCCACCATTATCCCGAGGGAGGAAAAGAAGAGCCAGTATCCCCAACAATGGGAAAAATGTCATAATACTGAGAAGGTAATCAGCCATGTGGAATCGCTCCTTGTAGCTTTATCGTAATTCGCTGGCGAAATAATTTATTTAAAAACGTAAATGCCGACAATCACAACCACGCCGACCACCATAGCCATTGCGTAGTTATACAGATAGCCCGACTGGGTATAGCGAAGACCGGTTCCAAGGCCCCTGATCACCCAGGCACAACCATTAACCACCCCATCAATCAATCGAGCATCAACAACCCGCCAGAGGAAAGTGCCGATCTTTTTGCAGGGATTGACAAAAACAGCATCGTACAGTTCATCAATGTACCATTTGTTGAAGATAATCCGATGCATCCCTGAAAACTGGGCAACAAACTTTCCGGGGAGTTCTGGGTTTTTGATGTACATCACCCAGGCAACAAAAATGCCAACAACTGCAACCGCAACTGAGACAGCCATCAACGTATATTCAGTCGACAGGGTTCCATGGGCATGGATGCCATTGAGATGCTGTGCATGTTCAAAAACCGGTGCTAAAAACGCCTCAAAACGGTTAGCCCCACCGAGTATTTTTGGCACTCCCAGGTAGCCACCGACCAATGCCAGGAAACCGAGAACCATCAACGGGATCGTAATGGTATAGGGTGACTCAGGAATATGATCTTTTGCCCGTGGATCGGTTTTCTGCTCACCAAAGAAGGTCATGAAGACCAGGCGGAACATATAGAACGCCGTCATACCTGCAGCGGCAGCGCCAAGAAGCCAGAGAAACCAGTGACCACGGGTTGAACCGAAAGACCACCAGAGAATTTCATCTTTGGAGAAGAATCCAGAGAAAAACGGGATCCCGGAGATGGCAATCGTTGAAACCAGGAAGGTGATAAAAGTGATCGGCATTTTCTTCCGCAAACCACCCATATTGCGCATATCCTGGGGATCATCATGAAGATGGGCGTGATGGTAAGCGTGGTGCATCCCGTGAATAACTGAACCTGAACCGAGGAACAGACAAGCCTTGAAGAAAGCGTGGGTCATCAGGTGGAAGATCCCGGCAGAAAAAGCCCCGACTCCCATTGCCAGGAACATATACCCCAACTGAGAAACAGTTGAATAAGCCAGAACCCGCTTGATGTCATTTTGTGCCAGTCCGATTGTGGCAGCAAAAAAGGCCGTCAAACCACCAACAATTGCAATCGTCATCATGGTTGCCGGAGCCATAGCAAACAGCCCGCTCATCCGGCCAATCATGTAGACGCCTGCAGTCACCATGGTTGCGGCATGAATCAATGCAGAAACCGGGGTGGGACCTTCCATCGCATCGGGCAACCAGGTAAACAGTGGAATCTGTGCCGACTTGCCGGTTGCACCCAGAAAGAAACACAGGGTCACCACCGTAATTAACAGACCACCGGATTCCAACAGATAACCATGCTCAGCAATCTGCACAAAATTGAGAGTCCAGAGCCCTTTTTCAGCCAGAGCCCAGAAAAGAATAAACAATCCACAGAGGAAGCCGAAATCACCGATCCGATTGACAATAAACGCTTTATTGGCGGCAGTACTGGCACTTTTCTTTTCGTAGTAATAACCAATCAGCAGATAGGAACAGAGGCCAACCCCTTCCCAGCCGATAAACATAACCAGGGCATTGCCACCAAGAACCAGCATCAGCATGGCAAAAGCAAACAAGTTCATGTAGCTGAAGAAGCGGTAGTAACCCGCTTCACCGTGCATGTAGCCGATGGAGTAAAGATGGATCAGGGTACCAACCCCGGTCACCACCATGATCATCACTGCTGATAGGGGATCTAACAGAAACTCCCAATTGATCTGCAGCTGACCAACGGTAATCCACTGAGCCATAACCAGCTCGTGAACTTTCTCCGTATCACCTAGCAGCCTTACAAAATTTTGCGCTGCGACCAAAAACGACAGGAACACCATGACAGTAGCAATACCACCAATAATCGCTTCATTTTTGATTTTCTTACCGAACAGGCCGTTGAAGATCGACCCGACCAGCGGGAAAAACGGGATGAGCCACAGATTACTGTACATCAAACTCTCCTATCAGCTGAAACACGCGTAAAAGTGGACATATCGACCACTTGATGCACTTAAAAAAAGTTGGGAGATAGCTAAGCAAAAATTTCGTCCTCCAAGGCACAGTGGGTTTTCAGGGGTGAAGGCAGACACCAGGGGTGTCGAGGTCCTGAAAAAACGCTGTAACGCAGTAAGTCGGACTTTTGCCAACGCCATCACCACTTGAGCATATTGAAATCATCGGTATCGATTGAATCCTTGTTGCGAAAGAAGGCAATCATCAACGCTAACCCGACAGCTGCTTCAGCAGCAGCAACCGTCATAACAAAGAAGACAAAAATTTGACCGTCCATATTGCCAACGTGACGTGACAGAGCAATAAAGGTCAGATTCACCGAATTGAGCATCACTTCAATGCACATAAAAATAACAATGGCATTCTTCCGCGTGAGCACACCAAAGGTTCCGATGGCAAACAGGATAGCGCTCAATAATAAGTAGTGATTTACGGTAATCATGATCAATCTCCCGGGTTGAACTCGATTAAACTTCACGCTTTGAGAGGACAACAGCACCCACAATTGCGACCAGTAACAGGATCGAGGCAATCTCAAAGGGGAGCAAAAAATCAACAAACATAGCCCGACCAATCAATTCGGTATGGCCATAACTTGATATAACTTCACTGGTCACAG
>JASFYS010000217.1:0-11630 GCA_045047095.1 Desulfuromusa sp.
TGGCAGTCTCAAGGCACAAAGCGGAGAGATTCTCTGGGATAAAACTCCGGTAGACGAAATTTCAGCGCTGGAAATGGCACGTAAAGTTGCAGTGGTTCCACAATCCTCCAGTATCTCTTTTCCTTACAGAGTGCGGGAACTGGTTGCCATGGGACGCTATCCACACCGAAAAAACTTGCTCAGTTTCCAGGATAAAACCGACTTACAAGCAATTGAACAAGCGTTGGTCATGACCGATATCCTCCCTCTGGCAGAGCGCCCGGTGACGCAATTAAGCGGCGGCGAACAGCAGCGAGTTCTTCTGGCCCGTGCATTAGCCCAGAACAGCTCAGTGCTGTTCTTGGATGAAGCGACCAGCCATTTGGATATTGATCATCGGTTCGAACTGACGGAATTATTGCTACGCTTGAATCGGGAGCAGCAAACCACAATCGTCCAGATCAGCCACGATCTCGACTTGGCCGCCGCTATTTCCCAACGAATTCTTTTATTAACCGAACATGGCAGCATCGCCGCCATCGGTTCTCCCGAAAAAGTCATGACGGCGGCCAATCTGCAACGGATTTTTCGGGTCGATGTGAAAGTTGGCACGAACCCTTTCACTGGAACGCCACAGATAGTGCCGTTGATAAATAATTCTACCCACCAACTGAACAGTCTTAAAGTTCATCTTATCTGTGGCGGTGGTAGCGGTAAAACCCTGCTGCGTCGACTCCATTTGGCCAAAGCAGAAGTGACTGCCGGCCCCTTGAACCAAGGAGATTCTGACGAAACTATTGCAACCGCACTCAGTATCCCGGTTGCACAAGAAATCCCGTTCAGTCCGTTTTCAGAAAATACTCTCGCCACAACGAGAAAAATAATCGAGCAAACAGAAATCCTGGTCATCACAACTCAATGGTGGGGTGCAGGCAACCTCCCCTGTCTTGATCTGGCGGAAAAAGCAATCCATCGAGGAATCACTGTCTATCTGCTAGCACAACAACAGGAACAGGACTATACCGGCGGTAAGGCCTGGAAAAAAATTCAGCAGTTACAACAGCACGGGGCAAAATCTGTTCGCAATGAAGAACATCTTCTCGATGAACTTACAAATGTGGCAGAGCATCAACTTAATATTTGATAGAAATTCAAGCGTAACTTATATATATTAATGAAAAAATAACTCATTTACAATTTTCATAATCAATAAATACCAAACAGTGTTTTTTTATGGTAGGATTGTTGTCTACATTTGGAATGTTCAGTAGTTTAACACTCTAAAAGGAGGAAAAACATGAAACTAACGAAAACTCTGGTGCTGGTTCTCAGTCTCTCTCTGATTTTGGTATCTTTTGCCTACGCGGGCAAGGATCTTGATACCGTCAGAAGTAAAGGTTTTATTCAGGCAGGGGTTAATGGCAGCGTATTCGGCTTCGGAATGCCAGATTCAAAAGGGATCTGGAAAGGTCTTGATGTTGATACCGCCCGTGCAATCTCGGCTGCCATCTTCGGTGATGCCAGTAAAGTTAAATTTACGCCACTGACCGCTCAACAACGTTTTACTGCTTTGCAATCAGGTGAAATTGATGTCCTGACCCGGAACGCAACCCGGACACTGAGCCGTGAAACCCAGTTGGGACTTAACTTTGTTGCCGTCAATTATTATGATGGTCAAGGTTTCCTGATCTCGAAAAAGCTCGGCGTCAAAAGTGCTAAAGAGCTAGACGGTGCAACAGTTTGTGTTCTCCCCGGAACGACGACTGAGCAGAATGCCGCTGACTTTTTCCGCACCAATAACATGGCCTGGAAACCGGTCGTTATTGAAAACACCAGCGAGCTGGCAAAAACTTTCTTTGCCGGTCGTTGTGACGTCTTAACCTCTGACGCTTCGCAACTGGCAGGAACTCGCGCCATTGCTCCAAATCCAAAAAATTATGCCATTCTTCCCGAAATTATCTCCAAAGAGCCATTGGCTCCAGCCGTTCGTCATGGCGATGATCAGTTTAGAGATATCGTTGACTTTTCGGTTCTGGCAATGATCAATGCTGAAGAACTTGGGATTACTTCCAAGAATGTTGATAAAATGCTCAAGAGTAAAGATCCCGTTATTCAGCGCTTCCTTGGTGTTTCTGCTGGCAACGGCAAGGCTCTGGGTCTGGATGAAAAATGGGCCTATAATATTATCAAGCAGGTTGGCAACTACGGTGAAGTATTCGAACGCAATGTTGGCGTCAATACCAAGTTGGGTCTCGAGCGTGGTCTCAACGCTCTCTGGACAAATGGCGGCTTGATGTATTCACCTCCATTTAAATAATACTTATGTGATTGAATACCGCCACCAAAATCTGTGGGTTTTGGTGGCGGATTGTTGTTTACTGCCATAATGAAACCCTCTCAGTTGAAACAAAGTATGTCAAAATCAACCAATAATGCGATATCCACTCCTCCTTTCTGGCGTGATGCAGAAAAGCGTGCCCTGTTTTTTCAGGTCTTTGCCCTATTTTGTGTTGGTGGCATCAGCTACTACCTGTTCACCAATACTCAGGCCAATCTGCAACGTCAATCCATCGCGACTGGTTTCAGCTTTCTGGGAAGAGAAGCCTCCTTTGAAATCGGAGAGTCTCTCATCCAGTATTCCGCCTCGGACACCTATTTTCGCGCTCTTCTGGTTGGTGCACTTAACACTCTGCAGGTTGCCTTTATCGGAGTTATCCTGACGACCATCCTTGGAACTCTCGTAGGGGTTGCCCGACTTTCCAGTAACTGGTTGCTCTCAAAGGTTGCTGCATCTTTTATTGAGGTGATGCAGAATATTCCGATCTTGCTGCAGTTGTTTTTCTGGTATGCCATTTTTTATGAATCATTTCCATCACCACGGCAGGCACTGAATCCATTCAAAGGGATCTTCCTCTGCAACCGGGGATTTATTTTTGCGGTGCCCGAAGCTCATCCAGCACACGGGATGATGGGGCTGATGTTTGTCGCCGTTTTAATCGCCGGATGGTTTCTCAATCGTTGGGGGCACAAACGCCAGGCATTAACTGGTAAGCCGCTCCCGGCTCTGCGGATCACTGCTGCGATGGCGTTTTTTCTACCCCTGTTGATCTGGGCACTCTATGGGGCACCGACCGCTATGAGTGTTCCGGCACTGCGGGGTTTCAACTTTGCGGGGGGACTGACTGTCAGCCCCGAATTTGCCTCCCTGTTGTTGGGGTTGGTTCTCTATACTTCTGCCTTTGTTGCCGAAGTTGTCCGTGCTGGAATTCAATCCATCGGTCGGGGTCAAATCGAAGCAGCGATGGCAATTGGCTTAAAACCGGGGCAGGTTTTACAACTGGTTATATTTCCTCAAGCCCTCAGGGTCATCATCCCCCCCCTGACCAGCCAGATGCTTAACCTGACCAAAAACAGTTCCCTGGCGGTGGCAATTGGCTATGCTGATTTTGTTGCCGTTGCCAACACTACGATCAATCAAACTGGGCAGGCAATCGAGGGCGTCGCCATGATCATGGTTGTTTATCTGTTCTTCAGCCTGTCAACTTCGGTGTTCATGAACTGGTACAACAAGCGTATGGCTTTGGTGGAGAGATAAAATGGTGACAGAGGCAACCAAAGCAGGGAGAGAGCGACTTAAACCACCCATCACCAACGTTGGTGTCATTGGCTGGCTACGGACCAATCTATTCAGTACCTGGTACAATTCATTGGTGACAGTTTTGATTCTGATAATGCTGGCATGGCTGATCCCTCCCCTGGTCCGCTGGGCTTTTATTGACAGCCTCTGGAATAGTTCTGCCCAGGCATGCCGTGATATTGATGGCGCCTGTTGGTCAATCATTCCGCATAACGTCAAATTCATTTTCCTGGGGTTTTTCCCGGCAGGTCAGGAATGGCGGCCCATCCTCGCCATGATTCTGCTGCTTGGCCTGGTTTTCTATTCCAAGGAACGATCCCGCTGGAAAAAATCGCTAGTCTGGATGTGGCTCATCAACATGATCATTATGGGAACCCTGATGTATGGTGGGGTTTTTGGCATGCCGGTTGTCGAGACATCACAGTGGAGTGGCTTACCTCTGACATTAACCCTCTCCTTTTTCGGGATGGTTGTCGCCTACCCACTCGGGGTTCTACTCGCCTTAGGCAGACGTTCAAAAATGCCGGCGATAAAAACCATGAGTGTTGTCTATATCGAAATGATTCGCGGCGTCCCCTTGATCAGCCTGCTGTTTATGTCCTCAATCATGTTTCCACTATTTCTGCCCGAAGGGGTAACGATTGACAAGGTGTTGCGCGCCCTGATCGCGATTATTCTTTTTACCGCCGCCTATATTGCTGAAGTTGTCCGCGGTGGCCTGCAGGCAATGCCCAGGGGGCAGTATGAAGCAGCAGATTCTCTCGGTCTGAACTACAAGCAGACCATGCGCTTGATTATTCTGCCCCAGGCACTCAAAATAGTGATTCCGCCAACCGTTGGTATTCTACTTTCAGCATTCAAGGATACCTCGCTGGTTGTTATCATTGCCCTGTATGATGTGTTAAAAACTACCATGGTAACCCTGTCCAACCCTGATTGGACTGGATATTCGACGGAGGCCTATATTTTTCTGGCGCTGCTCTATTTTGTCTTCTGTTACGCGATGTCAAGTTACAGCCGAAAACTGGAAAAAGAGTTGCATACTGGTCACTAGAAACCAGGTATTGCCATAACAAGTGAGATAACTATGAACGAACCCAAAGACATTCAATCCGAAAATGCCGTTAAACCGATTATCGAAATCAACGGAATGCATAAATGGTATGGAGATTTCCATGTCCTCAGTGACATTAATCTGCACGTGCTACCTCAGGAGCGGATCGTTATTTGCGGTCCTTCAGGGTCGGGGAAATCAACCTTGATCCGCTGTATCAACCGACTGGAAGAGCATCAGCGTGGTCAAATCATTGTCAATGGGACTGAACTGTCCAATGATATCAAAAATATTGAAAAAGTTCGGGCCGAAGTTGGAATGGTGTTCCAACACTTCAATCTTTTTCCCCATTTAACAATTATAGATAATCTCACCATCGGTCCGATCTGGGTGCGCAAGACACCCAAAAAAGAAGCCGAAGAAGCGGCGATGATGTATCTTGAAAAGGTGCAAATCGCTGAGCAGGCACTGAAATTTCCCGGCCAACTTTCCGGGGGACAACAACAACGTGTCGCTATTGCCCGCAGTCTCTGTATGAACCCGCAAGTGATGCTGTTTGATGAACCAACCTCAGCGCTCGACCCGGAGATGATCAAAGAAGTTCTCGATGTCATGATTGATCTTGCAGAAGAAGGGATGACAATGCTGGTCGTGACCCATGAGATGGGCTTTGCCAAGAGTGTTGCTGATCGAGTGATGTTTATGGATGACGGTGAAATCGTTGAACAGAACAGCCCGGATGTCTTTTTTGACAATCCTCAGCATGAACGCACCAAGCTATTTTTAAGTCAGATACTCTAAAAGACTCGGTTTAAAGCAAGTTTAAACTGAGTCTTTCCTCCCCTTGCTAATGCTCAGCAAAATACTTGGCAGCGCCAGGATGGAGTTGTAATCCGACCGCGCTCTTTTGGGCTATCGCCTTGGAAAACAAACCCAACGATTGATGAGTATTTACCAGGTATTTCTTATTATTGTCGATGGCTGCAATAATTTTGTAGACGGTTTCCTGATCAAGATCCTCCGACGCCACCAGCATAGCGCGAGTTCCAAACGTGGTCACTTTCTTTGGATGGGAGGGATAAGTTCCAGCCGGGAGTTCAATCTTCCACAGCGCCGGGTCGGCATTGACAAGGGTTGCAATATCATTATCGTCCATATTCAGCAAATCACCATTGCAGGTTTTAAGCAACCGCCGCAAAGAAAAATCAGGATGAATGCCAATATAAACCATTGCCTGCATCGTTCCGTAGCAAAAAGCCTTGGTATCGTCGTTTGATTGAGACGGCGAAAGGTCTCCCACCAGGCTAAAATCATCCTTTGTCCATTTTTTTGCATTCAGGATTCTATTCATTGCCAGATACTGAGGCGAACCTGGAGCTCCAGCATTAATCCGTTTGCCTTTCAGATCAGTCAAGGAATTAATCCCGGCATCATTGCGAACAACCAGGGTAATGGGGACATCATACAACGGTGCAAGAGCACGTAAGTTGTCATAACTGATATCAAGAAATTCAAAATTTCCAGTCTTGTTGATAGCATCAAGCAGCGGGCGTGAATCAGCCAGAATGATGTCCAGTGAGCCATCATGGAGGTTGGTGAGATTATAGACATCATCAGCTACCGCGACCTGTTGGCAGTTGAGATCAGCAACCTGAGTGTTAATCATGCGGCAAAGAACCCGTCCGGAAAAATAAGAGAAAGAACCGGGAGATCCTGTCCCCAAACGAATATCAAATGCATGGGTCAAAACGGGGAACATCAATGAGCCAACAGTCAGGAATAAACAAATGATCCATGAAATCTTTTTAGTGAGCATGTTGACCTCCTTTTGGCAAAACCATTCAAAAACACGTCCAGATTATCAATTTAGTTTCTCCATAAAAAAAGCAGTAACGATGGAGACGAAAGAAGATGGCGTCGCAAAAAGTCCGCCCCACGGCGTTGCAGCGGTTTTTCAAGACCTCGACATACCATATGTATGCCTTCGTCCTTGAAAAACCACTACGCCTTGTGGAACGAAATTTTTGTTTAGCCATCTCATTTGTTTTTGCGAGTGCATCAAAGAAGTATAACAAAGAAAAAATGAAAAACAAGAAACGTTACCCGCGACAGGTATTTGACAGACTGAATTGATTGAAGTATATCATAGTCTTTCATTAATACATCCTCTCTTGACCAACGGCGCTGAAACGTTGCAACATCCTGATCACAAACTCTTTTCCAACCAAGGGAGAATCTATGATTGCAACAGAGAAAAAACGGATTCTTGTTGCCGATGCTGACATTCTCAGCCTGGCAACCCTGATAGGGACTTTAAAGGACAATTACCATGTTGTTGTTGCTAAAGATTCGGTTGAAGTCTTCAAGCAACTGAAAAAAAACCATATTGATTTGATCCTCCTTGACACTAAATTTTCCGGGATCGATGGGTTTGAAATCTGTCGGCAGCTCAAAGCTGATAAACACACCGAAAAAATTCCCGTCATTTTTATTACCGCTCGAAATTCTGTCGCCGGTGAAGAAAAAGGGTTTGAAGTCGGTGCCGTTGATTATATTGCCAAACCATTCAACGCTCCAACCGTCACTGCACGCATTAAAAATCAACTCAACCACAGCGCGGCAATTATAGAGCTGCAACAATTGAATCAGCTGGCTCTTGATGCCAATCCCAACACCGAACTGCCGGGAAATAACAGTATCCTCAAGAATATCCAAAGAGTTGTTGCTGAAAAAGAACCTGTTTGTGTCATCTATGCCGATCTTGATTACTTTAAGGTTTACAATGATACCTACGGCTTTGCGCAGGGGGATAATGTCATTATTTTCACCGCTAATGTGATCAACGTCGCCCTGCAGATCTATAAATGTGACAATTCCTTTTTAGGACACATTGGTGGTGATGACTTTGTCTTTATTGCCCCCGTCGAGAAATGCTCTGCCATTGCGGAAGAAATCATCCGGCGGATCAATCAGGGAATATCAGAATTTTACAGTGTGGAGGATGTTAAAAGGGGTTATGTCATTGCAAAAAATCGTGAAGGGGAGCAAAAACACCACCCCTTGATTAGCCTCAGTATGGGTGGAGTTGACCTGACCAAACGAAAAATAGCAACCGCATTTGAAGTCATTGATATCTGTACTGAAATGAAAAAATTGGCAAAGAAACAAGAGGGAAGTAATATTTTAATTTGTCAGCGCCAGTAAAAGCTAAATATTCTCAAAGCGGTTCATCTCAACGTTTTTCCAAGCTGTTTCTGGATCGAAAATCTGACCATTCATAGCAATCCAGGCTCCTTCCGGCAGCAATTGAACAGAAGTGATAGCGCTGGCAATATTATAGATAGCATCGGTAAAACGGAATCGTGCTGGCTGCATAGCTCCTGTCAATACAATAGTCTTACCGGCAATCCCTTGCAAATACGTGGCAGTTTTGATCATCGTATCTGTCCCGTGCGTGATAACAATCTTCTCCGCAGAACTTTCTATCACCGCAGTTTTGATCATTTTTCGATCAGTCTCATCGATATCAAGGCTATCTTTACGTAACAGCGGCGTAATTCGATAGCTGATGGTCAAATTGGCATCATGCAGAACCTCACCAATCTGTGGCTCGCCAATCTCAAAACTGCTTTTCGCGTCAAAATAAACTTTATCGATCGTCCCACCCGTCGTCATGATCTCAATCTGCATAATCCTCTCCGCTATTAGCTATTCATGCGGCTTTATGACTAAAGCGTGCCCGGATAATAGGGCCTCAACTATTTTTTTTCGCCCACTCGTGACTAACCGCTGAATTGTACCGCGAGAAATTTCCATCTGCTCTCCCGCTTCTGCTTGAGTCATGGAGTCCCGGTCACAAAGCGATATTGCCTCAAGCTCATCGGCCTCAAGTTCGACAATCTGTAGTTTGGATAAAGGGGTTCCCGCAGGCTTAAACAAGTGATCAGTAGGTCGCCTGGTGGGACAACATCTTCTTGGTTTTCTAGGTCTGGGTGACATATTATTGATTTCCGTTTAAAGGGACTTATTAAATGGCAGCTGTAGGAATCATTCAATAGGTCATTCTAAATTACCATTAAGCTGCTCACTATTTCAGGGGGATCGCTTTATCTACTTCTTATTTGTGCATATGCACATTAATATTAACACGAAAAAAAATCAACCTGATCTGCTGACTGAAAGGCACTATAATGCATGTTAGAGTTGTTTTGTGCAATATCACTTCGGTAAAGAAACATACCCATGTGAAATTCCTAACGCATTAACAACGACAAAACAGTTGTTTTTTTTCTCATTATACAAAATAATGGCTAATTAGTTTTATAAGTAAGTCTGCTTGCTCTATTGCATGGAGGAAACAACGCTACTTTTCCAAAGAGAAAATGACCGCCAAATTCCGACAGTAAAAACGGCAGGCGGTTTTTTATTTTTCTTTGTTATTTCGTCAAACAGCATTCTATCAATCACCCAATGAGGAGGAACCATGAAACGTTTATTGACCACCGTATTTGTCACCTGCATCGCCATGATGCTGGCAGTACCGGCAATGGCTACACAAACAATCAAAATTGGTTTTAACATTCCTATGACCGGCGACATTCCAAAAGTCGGCGAGGCTTCCAAAAATGCTGCAGAAATGTTGAAGGCCGATATCAATGGTGCTGGTGGCCTTGAAGTTGGCGGCCAGAAATACATGCTCGAATTTATCTACGAAGATAATGAAGCAAAAGCTGAATCAGCTGTCACCACGGCTCTGAAACTGATCACCAAAGATGAAATCATCGCAATGATCGGTCCTAACTCTTCAAAACAGGCGGTTCCCGGTGGCCAGGTTGCTGACGACAATGGTGTTGTCATGGTCACTCCATGGTCGACTAACCCGGCTACAACCGAAGATCGCCCCTGGGTTTTCCGGGCTGCTTTCCTTGACCCCTTCCAGGGACCGGTTGCTGTTAACTTTGCCGTTAAAACCTTTAATGCAAAAACATCTGCAGTTCTCTATGACCTGTCCAACGATTACTCCAAAGGTCTGGCAGAAATTTTCAAGGATCTCTTTGAGAAAAAAATGGGCGCTGGGACAGTCCTCGCGTTTGAAAGTCATGGCACCAAGGATCAGGATTTTTCAGCTCAGCTGACCAAAATTATTGCTAAAAAACCTGACTTCATCTTTGTCCCCGACAACTATAATCAAGTTGCCCTGATCGTTCCACAAGCCCGCCAACTTGGCTACAAAGGCGAGTTCATGGGTTCTGATTCCTGGGGTTCTTCTGAACTGATGACCCTCTGTGGCGACGCATGTAAAGGTCTCCACTTTTCGACTCACTATGCTGCTGCAGGCGCCACCGGTGCTACCAAAGAATTTATCGATCGCTACAAAGCCAAGTATGGTGAGACCCCGGACGATGTCGCAGCCCTGACTTGGGATGCCACCCGCGTGGTTCTCCTGGGGATCCAGAATGGTGGAAAAATCACCGGTAAGCTGAAGAAAGACCGTAAAGCTGTTCTTAAGGGGATGAAAAAAATCACCAGTTTCGCTGGCATTACTGGCAACATGAAATTTGATGATCAGGGTGATCCCATCAAATGTGCTGTTGTTGTTCAAATCAGCCAGACTGGCACATTTGAGTTCAAGCAATCTGTCTGCCCTGAATAAGTTACCATAACAATCTAACGGGTTAAACATGAGGCCGGAGCAAAACTCCGGCCTCATTCCTTGTAAGCTCTTCACCTATTTCAAAGGTCGTTATGTTAGATAGCATCATTCAAAACGTTATTAATGCCTTGCAGTGGGGCAGCTTTTACGCCCTGATCGCCCTTGGATATACTCTGGTTTATGGCGTCCTGACTCTGATCAACTTCGCCCACGGCGATGTCTTTATGGTGGGGGCCTATATCGCCTTTTTTATCTCCACCTTTTTCCTGACAACCCTTGGGCTACCGGGGTGGGTCGCACTGGCACTCTGCATTCCTCTAACAATGATTCTGACCGCACTGGTCGGTGTCACTCTGGAACGGGTAGCCTATCGACCGCTGCGCAAAAAAGGGGCACACCGCCTCTATGTCGTTATTACAGCGTTGATGTGCGGGCTGATCCTTGAAAACGCTAACCTGGCACTGCTTGGTGCCAGCCGCAAAGCGTTTCCGCCATTGATTGGGGTGCAGGTCTATAATGTTGGTGGAATCGTCTTCACCAATCTTAAAATTGCCGTTATCGTCACCGCCTTTCTGGCCTTTTTCTTCCTCCATTGGGTGGTGACAAAAACCCGGGTCGGAATGGCAATGCAGGCGATTTCTTACGATAAGTTTGCGGTTCCCTTAATGGGAATCCCCCTGGATCAGATTATTGTTGTCACCTTTGTTCTGGGATCCGGTTTTGCCGGACTGGCAGGCTTGCTATTTGCCATGAGCTACCCAATTCTAGATCCCTATATGGGAGCGCTCATCGGCTGGAAAGCCTTCATTGCTGCGGTTGTCGGAGGAATTGGAGATATCCGTGGGGCGTTCCTCGGCGGGTTCCTGCTTGGAGCTGTAGAAATATTGGTTGTCGCATTTTTCCCATCAACTTTTCGCGATCTAATCGCCTTTACCGTGCTGTTGGTAATCTTGACCTTGAAACCAACCGGGCTGTTCGGTATCGCCAAAACCACTAAGATTTAGGAGGACAACATGCTACGACGTTACTCTGTCCACCTGATTCTTGCACTATCGGGTGGTCTGATCGTTTACATGGCTTATCAAGAATATCTCAGCCTCTACCTCATGTCGGTGCTGATGTTCATGGGAATCAATATCATTCTCTCGACCAGCTTGAATCTGGTCAATGGTTATATGGGAGAATTTTCCTGTGGACATGCTGGTTTCATGTGTGTTGGTGCCTATGTTTCATCACTTCTCGGGGTCTGGTTGTTTGCCAAGGATAAAGTCTTTGGGGCAGCCGTTCTTAACCCCGAATATGCCCTT
>JASFYS010000218.1:0-7580 GCA_045047095.1 Desulfuromusa sp.
GTATAGCGCCTGATAATTTCATAAATTGCTCGATCAGAAAAGAGAACCTGCTTAGCACCAAGACCATGAGCATCAGTCTGCTTATCCAGGAGATATCTCCGCGCTATATGCAACTTCTCTTCTTCGGAATAGCCTTCAATTCTGATCACCTCTAAGCGATCATGCAATGCCCGTGGAATTGACTGAAGGTTATTAGCCGTAGCAATAAACAAGACCGGCGATAAATCATAATCAACGTCCAGAAAATGGTCAGCAAAACTATTATTCTGTTCCGGATCAAGAACTTCCAGCAGCGCCGATGAAGGATCACCACGGAAGTCAGTGCTCATCTTATCAATTTCATCAAGCATGAAAACCGGATTTTTCACTCCAGACTTCCGCAAACCCTGGATAATTTTCCCTGGCATAGCACCAATATAGGTTCGTCGATGACCGCGAATTTCCGCTTCATCACGCACTCCCCCCAGTGAAATCCGGACAAATTTCCGCTGTAGCGCCTTGGCAATTGATTGTCCCAAAGAGGTTTTACCAACCCCCGGCGGGCCAACCAGACATAAGATGGGACCTTTAATCTGCTTGACCAGAGCCTGAACCGCCAGATATTCCAGAACCCGTTCTTTAACCTTCTTCAACCCATAGTGGTCGGCTTCGAGAATTTCTTCTGCTTTTATAAGATCATGTCGGTCTTTGGTTCCTTTTTTCCAGGGCAACGACAGCAACCATTCAATATAATTACGAACCACCGTTGCTTCAGCCGACATTGGCGACATCATTTTTAACTTGCGTAACTCTGCACGAGCTTTCTCAGTGGCCTCCTTCGACATTTTTTTCTTCTTGATTTGCTCTTCAAAATTAAGAATTTCCTGTTTAAACTCATCCTGCCCGCCCAGCTCTTTCTGAATTGCCCGCATCTGTTCATTCAGATAGTATTCTTTCTGACTGCGCTCCATCTGGCTTTTGACCCGGCTGCGGATTCTCCCCTCAACTTGTAATATTTCGATTTCCTGTTCAAGCAGAACCAGAATATGCTCCAGTCGTTGGGAGAGGTCCATGAATTCGAGCATTTGCTGTTTATCGGTCATCGGAACCTGAAGGTGGCCAGCAACAGTATCGGCCAAGCGGGAAGGATCATCAATCCCGGCGATCGTAGTACTGACTTCAGCCGGAACTTTCTTACTCAATCCGACATACACCTCAAAACTGGTTTTGATTGCCCTGAGCACAGCTTCAACCTCTGAGGAATCAGCCATGGATTCTGCCAAAGGCTCAACAACAGCTTGCAAGAGGTCGTCATTCTGAACAAAAGAATGCATCTGAGCGCGCCAACATCCTTCCACCAGAACTTTAACTGTTCCATCGGGAAGCTTGAGTAATTGCACAACCTTGCCAACCGTACCAATGGTATAAAGGTCATCTTCTTCTGGCGAGTCCGTTTTCGGATCTTTCTGACTCACCAGAAAAATCAGTTTATCTCCCTCTGATGCACTTTCAAGGGCACCAATGGAGTGAGGTCTTCCGACAAATAAGGGGGCAACCATATATGGAAAGATAACAATATCCCGCAATGGCAAAAGAGGTATAAGACGTGATGACAAAATTGATGGGGGCTTTACGGCATCGGACATAAATCTACGGCCTAACAAGTAAAAAGGAGCGCAATGTCCAAAGACAAATCTACGCTCCTGAGGGGTTTAGAGTAGTAAACGACTAAGCGCTTTCAGCGATGTCATAAAGAATGATCGGTTTCACACCTTTGGTAATAACCTCTTCATTCAAAACAACTTCCTTGACTCGATCTTGAGAAGGAATATCGTACATTACATCGAGCATGGCGTTTTCTAGGATCGAACGTAGCCCGCGTGCTCCAGTCTTGCGTTCCAAAGCTTCCTTGGCGATTGCAACCAAGGCACTATCTGTTAATTTCAGATGGACATTTTCCATCTCAAAAAGGCGTTGGTATTGTTTTACCAGCGCATTCTTAGGTTCACGAAGGATTTGAATCAAAGCCTCTTCGTCCAATTCACCAAGTGTCGCTATGACTGGCATCCGACCCACAAATTCAGGAATCAAACCAAATTTGAGAAGATCTGGCGGCTGGACCTTGCATAGCAACTGGCCGAGGTCCTCTTCTTTGATAGACCGAACCTCAGCACCAAAGCCCATAGTTTTAGTTCTGATCCGCTTATTAACAATCTTTTCCAAACCTGAAAATGCACCGCCACAAATAAACAGAATATTGGTCGTGTCAACCTTAAGAAATTCTTGTTGTGGATGTTTCCGTCCCCCTTTAGGTGGAACACTAGCGGTTGTCCCCTCTATAATTTTTAAGAGCGCCTGCTGCACTCCTTCTCCAGAAACATCACGCGTTATAGATGGAGACTCTGATTTTCTGGCAATTTTATCAATCTCATCAATATAAATAATCCCTTTTTGAGCTTTTTCCAGATCATAGTCTGCAGCCTGAAGTAAGCTGAGGATGATATTTTCAACATCTTCACCAACATAGCCAGCTTCAGTTAAATTTGTCGCATCAGCAATGGTGAAAGGGACATCTAACACCTTTGCCAGGGTTTGAGCCAGTAGAGTCTTACCGCTACCGGTCGGCCCCAACAGGAGAATATTACTTTTCTGGATTTCTATATCGTCTTTCTTTTCAAAAGATTCAACCCGCTTATAATGGTTATAAACGGCAACGGATAAAACCTTTTTTGCCCGTTCTTGGCCAATCACATATTCATCAAGAATATCTTTGATTTCAACCGGTTTGGGTAACTGTTTTGATTCAGGATCTGAAGATTGATCAAGTTTAGATTCTTCGTCGATGATGTCATTACAGAGCTCGATGCATTCATCACAAATATAAACAGTTGGCCCAGCAATCAGTTTTTTAACTTCATCCTGAGACTTGCCACAAAAAGAACAGGTTAACTGACTATTCTCATCCTTTGGACTCACGTGTTACACCTCCGCGCTATACAATATTAAGTTTTCTTTCGACAATTGAATCGATAATACCATAGCTACGTGCTGTTTCGCTATCCATGAAGAAATCACGCTCGGTATCAAGGGTAATTTTCTCCATTTTTTGTCCCGTATGTTTTGACAGGATTCCATTTAACGACTCCCGCATCCTCAAAATTTCTTTAGCATGGATGCTGATATCTGTTGCCTGCCCTTGAAACCCACCCAATGGCTGATGAATCATAATCCGAGCATTTGGCAAAGCAAATCGCTTTCCAGCTGCGCCAGCAGTAAGAAGAATCGCCCCCATACTAGCCGCCTGACCGACACAAATCGTAGAAACCGGTGCTTTCAAGTACTGCATCGTATCATAAATGGCCATCCCCGCGGTGACAACCCCACCTGGAGAATTGATGTAAAGGTGAATATCCCGATCTGGATCCTCTGATTCAAGAAATAACAGCTGAGCAATAATCAAATTGGCCATATGATCTTCGATCTCACCCCCAAGGAAGATGATCCGATCCTTCAACAGCCGTGAATAAATATCATAAGCGCGCTCACCGCGCCCACTATCTTCGACAACCATTGGCACCAGACTCATATCAGGACTCCTTTTTTTCGCTACTATCAGCAGCATCCGGCTCAGGCTGTTTGGGTTCAACTTCAGTAATAACTGCCTGATCAAGCAAAAATTTAGATATCATTTCCTGTAAAATTTGCCCTTTCAGTCCGGCCATTGTTTGCTCATTTTCAAAATATTTTTTTACCTGATCCAAAGGGATATCACTCTCGTCAGCAAACGATTGCATCTTCGCTTCAAGAACGTCATCCGCAACAACAATTTTTTCTTGATCGCCTATCGCATCCAGAACTATCTCACCTTTAACCTGTTGCATTGCCATTTCCCGATAAGTCTTTGCAAAGGTTTCAGCATTCATCCCCAGCATTTCCAGGGTCATTCCCTGCGATTTTAGTTTTTGAGTGAAATTATCCTTGAGATGATGTAATTGGTTTTCTATCATTCCCTCAGGAACATCAAAAGCATTGTTAGCGATCAAGGCACTCATCAGGTTCTCTTGCAATTGGCTATCGATCCGCTGTTTTTCCTGGGCAATGGAATTCTCTTTAATCCGCTCTTTGAGTTCTTCCAGGTTATCCGCTTCGAACTCTGTTGCCAGGGCATCATCTATTTGAGGAATATTTTTTTCCTTAATCTCCTTGACCAAAACCTTAAAAACAGCCGGCTTTCCAGCCAAGTCTTTGGATCCATATCCTTCGGGGAAAGTGACTTCAACCTGTTTTTCCTGATCCCGTTTCATGCCGACGAGTTGCGCTTCAAAACCGGGAATAAAACTATTTGATCCAAGTGCGAGTTCAAAATCCTTGGCAGTACCATTTTCAAAAGCGGAACCATCAATAAAACCTTCAAAATCGATAACAACAGTGTCGCCATCACGAGCCTTCTTGCGGCTGGTTACCTCAAGCTGCATCTTTGAATTGGCCATCTGTTCAAGCTGCTGATCGACAACACTCTCATCAAAAGAAAATTTTTCTTTCTCCAGCTTCAGTTTGGTGTAGTCCTTAACGATAATCTCTGGGCGAACTTCTACTTCAGCTTCATAGCTGAAAGATTTACCCGCTTCAACGTCTCCAGACTGAATGACCTCCGGCTGTGAAACAGCTTCGATCTTATTGTCCAGCAGAGCCTTATAGAGGCTATTATTAATCAAAGGTCCGGTCGCATCATATTGAGCCCGTGGCCCATAATGCTGTTCCAATATCTTTCTGGGCACCTTCCCTTTACGAAACCCTTTAATGTCTGCAGTTTTAGCAATTTTTTTGTAAGCATTTTCAAGTTCAACAGCCACAGTGTCTGCTGGAATCTCAAGGCTCAGCTTCTTCTTAATCGGGCTCAGAACTTCAACAGTAACATTCATCGTTTTTCCTTCCTGATTTTTAAATTTTGGTTCACGTTCAACGTGAGATACATATCGTGATGAAATATTTCTAAATGGCCATGAAGACCTAAATTTGAATGGTGCGAGAGGGGGGACTCGAACCCCCACATCATAGGATACTGGTTCCTAAGACCAGCGCGTCTACCAATTCCGCCACTCTCGCAAGAGAAATAACCACAAGTAACAATGCTCACCCCCCATACCCACCCGGTCAACGGGCTAACTGGATGTGGAAGGTGAGCATAGTACATTTAAATGGGGTGAGTGAAGGGGCTTGAACCCTCGACATCCGGAGCCACAATCCAGTGCTCTACCAACTGAGCTACACCCACCAGAAAAACTTGGTTATACTACGGAAACTGCCAGTTCTTGTCAAATTAAAAAATGGCGCGCCAGGAAGGATTCGAACCCTCGGCCTACGGATTAGAAGTCCGTTGCTCTATCCAACTGAGCTACTGGCGCACAACCCGTAGAAAATATAATCAAGGACTATACCGCCACGAGAGGCTGCGTTTCTAGCATGCACTCCAAAGATTTGCAAATAAAAATTCCGCGCTCAATGAACGAGACACCTAAGAGATAGAGATTAAGAGTTGAAACAAATAAATCGTTCTCATCTAATTCTGGTTATCCGGTTTATCGGCCAGTGGTGGATCTTCAGCAAATACATCATAAGGAGAAGCAACTGATGACGGCTTGTTACTCAGAACTTCATCAGTTTCTGAATCTATAGAGGGATCACTGCCAAAAGGGTCATCATCTATTTTCTTGGATTTCACCACTGTATTTATGGTTCGTTGCAGTAAGTCAAACTCCAGGCCAAAACCTGGGTCATCTGCAAAAGGATCACGATGAGATCGCGCGGAGCCTTCTCGGACATTTAACTCAGGATCTTCTAAAAATGGGTCAACACGGGAGTTTGTTGCCTGCTCAGAATGGGTAGCAACCAGTTCTGCCAATGATTCAGCTTCATGAGATCTTTCAACAAGATCAAAGGTATAGAGCAATTCCGCAACGAGAGATTTAGGCTCGGGAATATTTTCTACATAAAGGGGTGCAAGCTGAGCCAACCAATCAAGTGCAAGTTCGATAGTTTCAAGCTCAATTTTATTAGGAATTGTCTCTGCCGTTAAATGCCTGGCAAAAACCACGCGCAAACGATCAGCAATCGAGTGAAAAGAATCGACATCAACGCCAGAAATAACTTTTTTAAAAACAGTCACGGCCTCAATAGAAGCTGCCAACAGTTGCAATGTTGGAGTTTGCTCACACAGAGAATATCGAACGGTCTTGATAAATTCTTCTGTTTCCCGGAGGAATAATTGTAGCTCGGTTGCCTGTTCAGTCATCCAGAAATCTCCACATCACTTAAAGTGCTGAATTTTTGACATGGTAACATAAAAAAATCAATGTGTTAATCGAGGTTTCAAGTTACAGATCTTTGAGAGAAAAAGTGACCGGAATTTCGACCTTGCTATCTATTGACACCCCAAAAGAGGTTGCCGGACTGAACTTCCATCGATTTATGGCTTTTCGTGCGGCGCTATCGAGGCTTCTGTAGCCAGATGATGCCAGCACCTCCAGCTGACCAACGCGTCCATTTTTGAGGATCAACACCTCGAACACAACCTTCCCCTCCCATCCACGCAGCTTAGCAACTTGAGGATAGTGCGGAACAGGATTCACGTCATAGCGTGGTAAAGCATCTTTAAACCTATAATTTTTATTTTTTATCTGCTCACTTGAGTTAGAAACCTGATTCTGGAGACTGTTTGGAATCTCTTTTTTAGTCGTTATTCCACCCAAAGAACAGCTCTCTGTCCCAATCTGTGAATCTAAATCCACCAAAGCTTGCAGCAGCGGTTGACTTGTGGTCTCCAACGACTGATCCATATCTTTTTTCTCAAAAATTGTCTTCGTTGATAGCGGCAATGTCATAGCTTCGATGGCAACAATTTTAGATTTGACCGGCTTCAATTGTTCCATCGATTTTTCCGGCAAAAGAGCCGGAGAAGAAATCTTTATAATTTCGGGCAACTTGTTCTTTTGCTTCAATGTTGTTTTTGGGACAACGGGTCGAATCACTTCGGGATTTTTTTTTTCAATATTGTTCGGTTGAGATTGATCAGGATCAATGGCTATAGCTCTATGCGCTCTCTGGATCGGACTTTTAATTTTAACAGTATGACGGGTGGATTGTTTTGGTTCGGACACCGAATAAAACGAATCGAGCGATCTTGAAACATAACTAACCCCAACCTGCTTGGAGTTAAACGGCTCTGCCGACGACACCAGATTAAAAGACAAACACAGCAGATGCAGGGCAAAAGATAGAATAATAAAGAATGATATTTGGGCAAAAGAATTCAAACAAAACCTCAAAGGTAAAGTTCAGTTGTTCGGTAAGTTGCGCGAAAACTTGTCTTGCATTCAGTTTTCCTGCTATGGTTCCACGGCTTTAATGAACAAAATAGATCCAATTTTACGGACACTTCAAAACTCATGAATTTATCCCGAAGATCAAAACAATGGCCATATAAGTTTTTATATTCCTTATTACTTATATTACTCATACCGCAAATGGTGAATGCTGACAACAGTCAAACCAAGGGATCAACTGCAGTGGAAGCCGTTCCGGTAATGCCCACTGTTCATGTA
>JASFYS010000219.1:0-5500 GCA_045047095.1 Desulfuromusa sp.
GCTCTAGCGGCGACCGTTTTATTAACCGCAACCAGTTTTGCCAGTAATCTTGAAGATATTGTCAAGCGTGGAGAATTGCGGGTTGCCGTTCAATCGGGTGCACCACCCTATGCCTTTATTGACAAAACCGGTGTCCCGGCAGGCTCAATGGTTGATTTTACCCAGGGAATGGCTGATGCTATGGGCGTTAAACTGAAAATTCTTAATTATGACTGGGATGGCCTGATTCCGGCACTGCTTTCAGGTAAAGCTGATATTCTGGCTGCCGATATGACTCCCACGTTGAAGCGTGCTCTCAAAGTCACCTTTACCGATCCGTGGATCTATGTACAGCCCTGTATTTTCACCAAAACTGAAGCTAAATTCCAAACCCTTGCAGATGTTAACAAGCCCGATGTCACTGTTGGGGTTCTGCTCGGTTCAACCGGTGAAGTTATTGCTAAAAAGTATCTCCCCAATGCCAAAATTAAGTCTTACAAGGGTGGTGGCCGGATGATCGTTCAAGCTCTTGAAGCCGGTCATGTTGACGCCGGTGTGAATGATGACTTGGCCGTTTTGACTGTCCTCCCTGATTATCCACCAAACTCAGTTCGCTTACTTGATAAACGTCTGGGGCAAGGGAAAGATCCCCTCGCATTCGCTGTAAGACCTGATGCCGTTAATTTATGGCAGTGGATCAACCTTTATTTCAAGACCATCCGTGCTAATGGCGATTATGGTAAAAATATTAATTACTGGATGGAAGGAATTGAATGGAAAAAAGATCATTAACTATTCTCGTGCATTTTAAATATTAATTATCAATGATGCACTCGCAAAAACAAATTAGATGGCTAAGCAAAAAATTCGTCCCACAAGGCGTAGTGGTTTTTCAAGGACGAAGGGATACATATGGTATGTCGAGGTCTTGAAAAACCGCTGCAACGCTGTGGGGCGGACTTTTTGCGACGCCATCATCAATGTGAATGTTGTCCGGCAGGTGTGACTCTATTCATACCTGCTGGGCAGAGGACAAATTTTCATGCTGGCTAATTTTAATTTCAGGATTATATTTGAATATCTACCATTGTTTCTTACTGGTTTAAAATATACATTTATTATTGCCCTTATCTCCCTTTTTCTTGCTCTTATTGTTGGCATTCTCGCTTGTGCCTGCCGTATTTCCAGTTTTAAGTTTCTCCGTTATCCCGTTATTGCCTATATTGAAATTATTCGCTCAACTCCCTTGCTGGTACAGATCTATTTTCTTTATTTTGGATTGCCAACTCTCGGCATTAGCGTCCCGGAGATCCAGACTGGAATCATCGCTCTGATGTTTAATTCCGGTGCCTATATTGCTGAAATTCTTCGTGCGGGAATTAACTCGGTGGACGAAGGGCAACTTGAAGCCGGGCTCTCCTCAGGTTTGAATTACTACCAGCGAATGCGTTTTATCATCCTCCCGCAAGCCTTTGGTGTGACAATTCCACCATTGCTGGGGCAGGCGATTGTTCTGGTGAAAGATACCGCGCTGCTTTCGTTGATCTCGGTGATGGAGCTGACCCGCAGCGGACAGACGATGACCTCGGAAAGGTTTATGCCTTCAGAAGCTTTTTTAACCGTTGCCTTCTTCTATATGGTTATCTATTTCTGCCTTAAATATTTCGCCGACTGGTCACAGAAAAAACTAATTTTCAGAGAGGCATATTAGGATGATGTCTTTCTATTTTGGTCGGTTGGTGAAAATTTTTCCGTTTTTCCTCACTGGCTTGTGGATGACCGTTAAAGTTGGGTTCCTCAGTTTAATTATCTGTACTGTGCTCGGTTTTATCCTCGGAATGATCAGAACCAGTCATAATGTATTTCTCAGACGAATCGTCGGTGCCTATGTTGCTTTTGCCCGTGGTACACCTTTTGTGGTGCAGATTTTTATTGTCTTTTTTATCTTTCCTGAATGGGGATTGCAACTTGATCCTTTCCCTGCGGCTATCGTGGCGATGGCTATTATGGGGTCGGCTTTTGTCTGCGAAATTGTCGCCGGTGGAATAGCTTCAATCGCAAAAGGACAATGGGAAGCTTCCGCTTCTTCAGGTTTGACAA
This sequence comes from Desulfuromusa sp., assembly GCA_045047095.1. Classification (GTDB taxonomy): domain Bacteria; phylum Desulfobacterota; class Desulfuromonadia; order Desulfuromonadales; family Geopsychrobacteraceae; genus Desulfuromusa. The sequence continues at coordinate 2,080 of JASFYS010000219.1, forward strand.
AAATACAGCAATTGCGTCTGGTCATTGTGCCGCAGGCAATGAAGGTGATTATCCCACCGCTGGTTGGTCAATATGTTTTGCTGATCAAGGATACCTCAGTGGTGTCGGTTATCGGGGTTATGGATTTAACCCGCGTGGGCTGGGTTACGGTTATGCGAATTCCTGAAGGTTTGATGGTTTTTGCTCTGGTTGGACTTCTCTACTTTGTTATCTCTTATCCATTAATTCTTCTTTCTAATTATCTGGAAAAGAAAATGGCAATGTAGAGGATTCAGTTGGTTGATATGCTCGGTTGGAAAAAGAGAGGATTCATGGAAAAATGATTGAGTTTAAAAGTGTAAATAAGTGGTTTGGAAAACTCCACGTTTTAAATGATATAAATTTATTGGTTTCCAAAGGTGAGGTCTTAGTTGTCTGTGGTCCGAGTGGTTCGGGAAAGTCCACTTTAATCCGCTGTATTAACAAATTGGAGCCGATTCAAAAGGGTGAAATTATTGTCAATGGCATGTCTGTGCATAAATCATCGACAAATCTGACCAAGCTTCGGGAAGAGATCGGGTTTATCTTTCAGCAATTCCACCTTTATCCCCACATGACCGCCCTGCAAAATATCATGCTGGCACCGGTTAACGTAAAAAAGCTTCCCAAACCTGAGGCGGAAAAGATCGCCCGGGAAAAACTTGAACGGGTTGGATTGACAGAAAAAGCTGATTCTTATCCAGTACAGCTTTCCGGGGGACAGCAGCAGCGAGTCGCCATTGCCCGGGGCCTGGCAATGTCCCCGGAAATTATGCTGTTTGATGAACCAACCTCGGCACTTGATCCAGAAATGATTGGAGAAGTCCTGGATGTTATGATCGGGTTAGCTTCAGAGGGAATTACCATGTGTGTCGTCACCCACGAGATGGGCTTTGCTAAAAAGGTGGCTGACCGGGTTCTCTTTATGGACGAAGGGAAGATTATTGAAACCGGTAAACCGGCAGATTTTTTTGATAATCCACAAACTGATCGAGCCGCCGATTTTATCAGTAAGATTCTGACCCATTAATAGAAAAAGCCGGCTATACTTTATTCATGCAGCTTGTTCTTTACATTAACGGTTTTCACTTGATGGTGAAGCCAAGCAAGGGAGGAAAACTATGAAAAAACTTTATCTTCTGGCGATTGTTCTGATCCTTTTTTCAGCTCAGATAGTCACGGCATCAACCCCTAAAGATACCTTGGTGATGGCTAACAGTATCGATGATATGATTACTCTTGATCCCGCAGAGATCTTTGAGTTCACCGGTGCTGAATATGCTGGTAATACCTATGACAGACTTATTGGCTACGATGTTGACAACGTCAGCAATATTTATGGCGTTGTGGCTGACAGCTGGACTATTTCTCCCGATGGCAAGACTTACGTCTTTAAAATTCGAAAAGGAATCAAATTTGCTTCAGGAAATAAACTGACCGCTGATGATGTGGTGTTTTCTCTGCAGAGAGTCATCAAGCTTGATAAATCACCAGCTTTTATTCTTTCTCAATTCGGATTTACCGCAGAAAATGTTGCTGGAAAAGTTACCAAGGTTAATGACTATACAGTTAAGGTTGTAGTTGATAAGGCTTACGCACCGACTTTCTTCCTTTATTGTATGACCTCAACTGCTGGATCAATTGTGGATAAAAAAGATGTTCTGGCGCACGAAAAAGACGGTGATCTTGGATATGGTTGGTTGAAAACCGGTTACGCGGGTTCCGGACCTTACAAACTTAAAAGCTGGAAAGCTTCTGAATCATTGATTCTGGATCGCAACGATAACTACTGGGGCGATAAAGCTAAACTCAAGCGGGTTTTTATCCGCCATATTCCCGAATCTTCCACCCAGCGTTTAGTGCTTGAAAAAGGGGATGTTGATATTGCCAGAAACCTTGGACCCGACGATATTAAGGGGCTGGCAGGGAATAAAAATATAATCATACGTAAAAAAGCCAAGGGTGCTGTCTGGTATCTGGGTCTGAACCAGAAGAACAAATATCTGAAAATCCCACAAGTTCGCCAGGCGCTAAAATACCTGATTGACTATAAGGGGATGGAGTCAACAATTCTCAACGGTAAGGCAACCATACATCAGGCCTTCCTCCCTAAAGGCTTTCTTGGTGCTTTAGAAGAAACCCCATTCTCTCTGAATGTTGCGAAAGCCAAAGCACTGTTAAAAGAAGTTGGTCTGGAACAAGGTTTTTCGGTCACTATGGATACCCGAAATAACGAGCCGACCACATCAATGGCAATTGCTATTCAGGGAACATTTGCTCAGGCAGGGATTAAACTGGAAATCATTCCTGGCGAAGGCAAGCAGACACTGACCAAATATCGTGCCCGCAATCATGATATCTATATTGGTCGCTGGGGGCCTGATTATATGGATCCGCATACCAATGCAGACACCTTTGCCCGTAATCCCGACAACTCAGACAATGCTAAGTCAAAACCTTTAGCATGGAGAAATGCCTGGGCAATCCCTGAGATGACCAAAAAGGCAGATGCTGCTGTACTTGAAAGAGATACTGCTAAACGGGCTCAGATGTATCTGGAATTGCAGCGGGAGCATCAACAGGTTTCGCCATTCGTTATTATGTTCCAGGATATTGAAATTTTTGCTAAACGATCTAACGTTAATGGTTTTATCCTCGGACCAAGTTTCGATAGTAACTTCTACCAGTATGTAACAAAATAAGAGATTAGTTATCCTTCCGGCAGCCACCCGATACTGGGTGGCTGCTTTATTTTACCAGGCTTGCCCCGAATGGCTGAACCCCTCACAAAAAAACGCTGCAAAGAAATAGCGATCAAAACTTTGCAAATTATTGCAATGGTTGCAATTACATTTTTGGGACTTCTCCTGATAACGTTCCTTATCGGTCGGGTTGTCCCTATTGATCCAGTCCTTGCAGTCGTTGGGGATAAAGCATCTCAGGAGGTCTATGATCGTGCCCGGCTTGCGATGGGTCTCGATTTGCCTTTATGGAAACAGTTCTTTATTTATCTAGGGAGTGTTTTACGTGGCGATTTTGGTACTTCGGTATTAACTGCAAAGCCGGTTCTTGAAGATATCCTGCGAGTTTTCCCGGCAACGATGGAACTGGCTTTTTTCGCGACATTATTTGGTGTCTTTGTCGGTATCCCTTTAGGTGTTATCTCTGCTGTCAAACGGGGAGGGCTTCTGGATCATATCTCCCGGGTTGTTGGTTTGCTTGGATACTCTTTGCCTATTTTCTGGTTGGCTCTGCTAGCGTTGATTGTGTTCTATGCCAAACTTGATTGGCTTCCTGGACCAGGACGTATCGATATCTTCTATGATGGGATCGTTTCACCTGTGACCGGTTTTCTCCTGGTTGATTCCGCCCTTGCTGGAGAATGGGGAATTTTCGGCAATGC
>JASFYS010000220.1:0-23068 GCA_045047095.1 Desulfuromusa sp.
TTGTAGGCTCGCAGCGCCAGGATGACATCTTCCATGGTCAGGTTGTAACTGGTCAGCTTGTCGGGATTGACCCAGACCCGCATGGCATACTGGGAACCGAAATTCTGAACTTCACCAACTCCCGGAACCCTTGAGAGGATCTTTTCCAAATTGGATTGGGCATAATCGCGCAGATCATTACCATCCATACTACCGTCTTCAGATGTCAAACCAACGATCATCAGATAGTTACGGGTCGATTTACTGACCTTGACTCCGGAGCGCTGCACCACATCGGGCAGACTGGCCATGGCGAGCTGCAGCTTGTTCTGCACCTTGGACCAGGCGACATCCGGATCGGTTCCCGGCGCAAATGTCAGTTCCACCCGGGAAGCCCCCGATGACGAGCTGGTTCCGGCAATATAAAGCATATCATCCAGACCGGTCATCTTCTGTTCAATGATCTGGGTGACAGTGTTTTCCACCGTCTCACCCGAAGCACCTGGGAAAAAAGAGTCGACGGCAATAGCCGGTGGCGCGATGGGTGGATACTGTGCGATCGGCAGGTTATAAATTGCCAGTCCACCAGCAGTCATCATGATAATAGCGATAACCCAGGCAAAGACGGGGCGTTTAAGAAAGAATTTTGAGAACATTACTTCGCTCCTTCGCCCGGCTTTTGAGGCGGCTGAGCCTCATTGGCAGGAGCGCCACTCTGGAACGGAGTCGCCTTGACCGGCGTTCCGGGGCGCAACATCAGCAGCCCTTCAACAATCACCTTGTCTCCGGGAACCAGACCGCCAGAAACCAGCCATTTATCGCCAACGGCCCGATCGAGAGTCAGCGGATGGAAAGCTGCCTTGCTCTCAGCATCGACTAATAATGCGTAGGGATTCCCTTTCGGATCGCGTGCGACCCCCGGTTGCGGGATAAGAATAGCGTGATTGTTAATGCCCTCGTTAATGATCGTTTGTACAAACATCCCCGGCAGCAGCATCCCATCCGGATTAGGGAAGAGGATCCGCAGGGTTACTGAACCGGTGCTCGGATCGACAGTAACATCGCTGAATTGCAGGGTTCCTTCCTGGGGATAGGCGGTGCCATCCTCCAGAATCAGCTTAACCTTGTTCTGATCCGTTCCCTGCTGCAGTCGGCCGTCCTTAAGACGACTCTTCAAACGCAGCAAGTCGGCGGTCGATTGCGGTACGTCAACGTAAATAGGATCCAGTTGCTGAATGGTTGCCAGGGGAAGCGGCTGATAGGCCATGACAATAGCACCAGCGGTGATGTTTGATCTGCCGATACGGCCAGAAACCGGAGCCGTAATTTTTGTATAGGCCAAGTTGATTTCAGTTATTTTGAGCGCAGCTTCCGCTTGTTTTACAGCTGCTATAGCGCTTGCTATGGCAGTTTTGTCACTATCAACCTGTGCCTTTGCTGCCACCAGTGCCGCCTCAGCAACCTCGGCATTTGTCACTGCTTGATCGTGATCAGAGGCAGAAACCGCCCGGGCCTTAAATAACTCATCCATTCGGTGCCGATTGATCTGAGCCAAGTTCAAAGTAGCTTGCTGTTTTGTCAGTCCTGCATTACCCGCTTCAAGTGCAGATATTGTCCGATCAACGTTTTTGCGGGCAACATCGAGATTTGCCGTGGCACTCTCAAGAGCAGCTTGAAATGACGCTGGATCAATCTGGTAGAGCACCTGCCCCGCCTTGACATCAGAACCTTCAGTGAACAATCGCTCGAGGATCAGTCCGCTGACCTGAGGACGAATTTCTGCAATTCGGAAGGGAGAGGTACGACCCGGCAACTGTGTGGAAAGTTGTACTTTTCTGGGCGCTACAGTGATGAAGGAAACCTGCGGCATTGGTCGCTGTGGCGGAGCCTGCTGCTTCTGATCACAGGCCGAAAGAAATAAGAGACTGAAGCAGGCTGCAAGGAGCAGCCCCCATTGAAAGGGTTTAGATTTAGTTAAGGTGTGTTGCATTTAAAATCCTCCAAGTGTCGACTGTAGGGCCCGGTTGCTTCGTTTCATATTATGGATTTTAGTTCATAGTATTGAACACCGGATGAAAGATCATCCCTGTTTAGGCTTTGATTGCATTCCAGCTTGCCTCAGCCGTCTGTTGGATCAGGGTGTCATCCAGAGTCACAAGCCCAGACAATGCATCTCGCAGCAAAAAGGTAATAGGTCCGAAAGTTATAGCCAGATAAAGTGGCAACGGCAGTTTTTTGATCACCCCCGGTTGGCTGCCACTAAAAAACTCCATAAAGGGGTTTTCTTGATCGGCTTTTCCCTCACGCAAAAATTTTGCGTGTTTTTTTTCGATCCCATAGGGAGAGCTATAATATTGTTCGAGAAACTTAAATTCTTTAGGATGAGAATTCAGGTAATCAATAAGGTTCGTGACAAGTTGGATATATTGCAGTTTCTCCGAACCGGTGGAAGCCAGATTTTTCACCAACTCTTTTGAGAGAGCTTCATCAACTTTTTCATAAACAGCGTGAATCACTGCGTCCTTATCTTTGAAATAACGGTAAATAGTTCCCACGCTAACCCCAGCCAGAGTGGCTAATCGCGAGACCGGAGAAGAATGAAACCCATTTTCTGCAAGTTGATTTAAGGCGGCATTCAGGATTGCATCACGTTTGTTTTTGGGGATGGCTGACATAGACTTCCCTCTCTAAAATGAATGAACGTTCGTTCAGTCTAGGGAATGTGAGTCTACTTTGTCAAGTAGATTTCAATCTATCCCCTATAAAAAATCAGCAGGTCATGACAGATCCACAACTCTTGAAATTCATCCCCATGACTGATATTAAGATAGGGAAAAGAGGGATTTTCTACTTCAATACCGTTTTCATTGCTGCCACAACTTCATCAACCCGTTCGCGGGTAATCCAATAGTGCATAACGGCTCGAAACTTACGTTCGTATCCTGGGTAAGGACTCAATAGAATATTATGTTCTCTCATCTGATCGGAGAATTCTGACGGACTTAGCTTTGCCGTCTCTTTCAGCCAGAAAAATACAAAGCTGGTATGCTGGCTCAGCACCTTGATTCCGGGGATACCCATGAGCATTTCAGAAAAATAGGCGGCGTTTGCATGATCCTGAGCCAGACGTTGACTCATTTTATGCAAAGCGATCAACCCAGCCGCAGCAAGAATCCCGGCTTGGCGCATCCCGCCACCGAGAACCTTTCGCGTACGATGTGCTTCCTTGATAAAGACTTTACTGCCGAGCAGAATTGATCCCACCGGGGCTCCGAGCCCTTTGGACAGACAGAAAGTCATGCTATCGGCTCCAGCAATAATTTCAGCCGGGGAAACATTGTATGCTGTTGCCGCATTGAAAATCCGGGCACCATCGATATGTAATTTCAGGTTGTGTTTATGTGCTAAATCGGCCACCTGTCGCGTATATTCTGGACTGAGGGGAACCGAACCGACAGTCCCTTGCGTGTTTTCAATCGCAATAAGTTTGGTCCGTGGAAAGTGCTCATTATCACCACGAATTGCTTGTTTGATATCACTCAGCAGCAGGGTGCCATCGTCCTGAACCGGGAGAGTACGAGCCATGATCCCACCGAGTGCCGCCATCCCCCCCTGTTCATAAAGAACGATATGAGCTTTATCACCAACAATCACTTCGCTGCCTCGAGGAGCATGGGTCAGCAAGGCGATCAGGTTTCCCTGCGTCCCGCTGGTCACAAACAAACCAGCTTCCATTCCAAACATCTCGGCTGCCTCTGCTTCCAGGCGGTTGACGGTGGGATCTTCACCATAGACATCATCACCAACAGCGGCATTTGCCATTGCATCACGCATTTCGGGGGTGGGGTGAGTAACCGTGTCGCTACGTAAATCAATGAAGTCCATAAACTGTCCTTTTCCTTTTCTGATTTTGAAAAGAGAGCATAAAGAAAATTTGAAATCATATTACCAGCCCCAAATTAGGCAAAGAAGTCATGTAAGTCAATCACTCGATATCCCCGCTAAGAGCAAAAAGGCTCTCTGTGGGGGTGGTACTTTTTCTTATCCCGTTTCTTTGCCCCTTTCACCAAAATGAATTTTACGCTAGCATCATCTATCAATCTAATTTTGCATATGTTTTTAACTTTTGGGGTAAATAATGAGTTACGTCTATTTAAATGGTGAATTCATCAAAAGCGACATCGCCAAAATCTCAGTTTTTGACCAGGGGTTCTTGTACGGTGATGGCATTTTTGAAAGCTTTCGATCCATCGGTTCTCAGCTGTACCAATTCTCTCAGCACTATCAACGGCTGCTGCAATCTGCCGAAGCACTCTCTTATCCGGTCATTTTTACCCAACAAAAGTTGGAAGCAATCCTACTGGAATTGCGTGAACGCAACAATTTGGACAATGCTTATTACCGGATCACGATAACCCGGGGAGAGGGGCAGATTGGGTTTCAGCGTAATCTGGGCAACAATCTGACCGGTCTGGTACTCGCTCGTGAGTTCCAGGGACTCGATGAAGACTATTACCAGAGTGGCATCGAGCTGCAAATAGCCCAGACACGAAGAAATGCCCCCGAAGCAATCAATCCTAAAATTAAATCGATCAGCAATCTCAACAGCCTGCTGGGCAAACTGGAAGCAAAGGCGGCAGGTGCGTTTGAGGTGATTATGCTGAACAATAAGGAACATATCTGCGAGGGATCTGCTTCAAACATCTTCTGGACCCGTGGACAGTGGGTCTTTACCCCCGGAGCCTCGACCGGTCTGCTCGAAGGGGTCACCCGTTCGACGATCATCCGCTTATGTGAAGAGCAGCTGAACCTGCGAGTTGTCACGGGTGAGTTCAAGCTTCAGGATTTACAATTTTCTGATGAGGTTTTTATTACCTCGACCTCTTTGGAGGTGATTCCAGTCGTCAAAGTCGATGGGTTTACCATCAATCAGGGGAAAGTCGGCCCGATCGCCCTTCATTTGCGAGAAGAACTGCATCGGGATATGGGTATTGGAGCAGATCATGCCTGAATTGATTGTCTCCGCAGCAGAAGCTGATCTGACCGCTGAACAGTTTTTACGTCAGCATATTCCCGCTGCACCAGCAGGGTACTTGCGGCAATTGTTTAAAAAAGGAAAAGTCCGCAAGGGAGATAATAATATTGCAGCCGATGACTGTCTCGCTACCGGGGAAAAAATCTCTCTGCCCAACAGCAGTCGGCTGCAGGAACTGATCTTTGCCCCTCAAAACCCTCGTCCAAAACTTGATATCCTTTATGAATCCCGGGAAATCCTGATTGTCAATAAACCAGCGGGGTTGGCAATCCACAATGGTAAAGGACACGAAAGAGATAACTTGACGAGCCGGGTTGCTGCATTTCTATTAAATCGTGGTGACCGGTTTCAAGTGGCTCCGGTGCAGCGGCTGGATTTGGAAACATCTGGTCCAGTGTTGTTCGGTAAAGGGAAAAAGAGCTGCTCTGAGTTGGGAAAATTATTTATGCAGGGAGAGGTGATAAAAACTTACCTGACACTGGTTAATGGAAAGCTACTGGGTCGGGGAGATCTATTGAGTGACATCCCCGCCAAGGGGAAATTGAAAGCGGCCAGAACCAGCTATCAAGCCCTGGTCAGCAGTGACACTGCATCATTATTAGAAATTAAACTCCATACCGGGCGCCAGCATCAGATTCGTCGTCAGTTAGCGGATGTTGGGTATCCACTTTATGGTGATCGACGCTATAAAGGACCATGTCCAGGAAAACTTCCCCGGCTGTTCCTCCATTGCCGCAGTCTGTCCTTCATCGACCCATTCAGCCACCAACGGGTAGAGGTGAATTGCCCTCTCCCTAAAGATTTATCCCGCTTCCTGCCACAGCTTGGGATTGAGCAATAGTATGAAAAAAATTCTCTCCATTCTCATGGCATTAACTCTTATCGTTCTGTTTACACTGACCTGGTATTCCAGCCGTAAAACTGAACAGCTTTTCACTGCCCAGATCAATGCCTTCAATCAAACAGCACCCGGACTGATCAAAGTTGATCTGCAAGAGTATCAACGCAAGCTATTCACCTCAACGGCACAAACAGCGCTCCAGATTCAGGGGCAGGACAAGATCATCTTTATACATCAGATCCGCCATTTTGTCTGGGGAATCAAGATGACAACAATCCTTGCAAACAATTCAGATTTGGCAAATGCCATTACGACAACCATTCCCCTTAATCAGCTCCCGATAATAACCGACATTAGTTTTCTGGGAGCCTCCAAATCAACGTTAGAACTTCCACAACTCAGTTTTCAGGATGATAGCGGCAAACTAAAAATGACTGGATTCAGCGCCAGTTGGGACTTAAATGCAGACTTAACAATGGGAGGATTTACCTGCCAACTGGAGAACTTACAACGACAGCAGGATAATCAAAATGAACTGAATTTAACCAACCTGAAAATTTCCAGTCAGATGACAGATTTGCAGGATATCCCCTTGGGAGAGGGAACCCTTCAAGTGGAGAACCTACAACTGCTGGAACATGGGAAACCAGCAATTGAGTTTCAAAATATTCAATACCGAGGACAAACGGATTTAACTCAGAAGCTTTTCAGCAATACTGCAGAATTGAATTTTGACCAACTCTCGTTAGCAGATGAAACCCTCAGAGATGGACGCTTGAAGCTGATCCTGTCAGGAATCGACACGGAGCTACTGCATTCTCTCCAACAAACTGCAAAACAGCTACAGCTTAAGGCACTCAACCAGCAGGGCAATCCCTTCGAATTGCAATTACAGTTGCTGGGACTCTATACCCAGCTGTTAAACTCAGGTATCACCCTTCATCTGGAAGATCTATCTGTGAAAAGCGGTGAAGATAAAATCAGCGGCAATGGAGTTCTGACCTTGCTGAACGAATCTTCTGCCGATGGTTCATTATTTTCACTGGCAAACATCCAGACTAATTTCCAGCTGGATATTGATCGCGGTGCATTTGTGACCGCTTATCGTTTGTTCAATAATCTGCGCTCTAACGGGGGGAATCATCAGAACCCGGCAGTTCTTGCCGAACAGGCGGAACAGATTGCTGGGGGATTAGTACAAAAAGGTATTTTTGTTCAACAAGGTGGAGACAAGTTTCGTGTTGGTTTTTCTTGGATTAAAGGACAAGGGACGCTGAACGGGAACCCCTTCCAACGACTCAATCGATGAATCAGGTTCTTTGGTACTCCCAGCTTCTTTAAATCGATAGATCTATTTGTTTGTCCGCGTATAGCGCATAGCTCTGGTTCGGGCGCTGATAAAGAATCACCCTTCGACCCGCTTCATCAACCTCACTAATTGCCACCAGAATACTGATATCCAGCTGCAGTGGTTCATTTTTTTCTTTGGATCCTGCTTGCTGAAAATCAAGTCGGAGACGATCTTTTTCGACAACAAAGCGGCCATTTTTTTCCAGACTGTCAGTGATTTGCCTGTTTTCCCCTGCCATTTGAATTTGCAGCCTCTGAAAATGGAGATTGTATTCTGAGAGTCCGGCAACAAAAACCGGAAAAAAATTATCTGCTTCTGACAGATTGTGTCCCGCTTTTAAATCGGGGTTTGCTGGTCTTTGACGAATTTGTTGCAACAGATTATCAATTCCATCCAGAGAAACTTTTAATTCCAGAAGTTGTTCAACCAACTCACCCTCAAGCAGTGACAAACCCAGATCATTGAGTTCTGTTTCGGCAGTAAAGTAATTGACCCGAGTCATTCCTGCGACCACTTTCAGTTCATCAATCAAAGTGCGCATAGCCATGAACCGCCGCTGTGCATGATCATCCTTGTCGAAACGCTGCTCGCTTTGTTGCTGCGGATATTCTTCCCGTGCCTGCTGGGGATTAATCCGTGGATATGCCGGGACGGGTTCAACTTCCCGGTAGGGCTGATACCCATGGGTACCGCCAACCCGAAGATTTGTTGTCATGTTAGAATCCTTCCGTGGATGCCCTTTCTACCTTCCATGCCTGAGTCGAAAACCTCTCTTCCTCTTTATCGGTGAGAACCAGTCGAAACTTTAATCTTAACAAGTCTAACCATCAGCCCCTTATAAATGTCTTTGGAAAAGTAGTCGTGATCGGTTTTTACATGGTATATTGGTCATCATCAGTTTCTTCCCTGAAAGTAATCGGCGCGAATCCAAGCTAGCTTTTCTGTATGGTGAAATTAAACCATGAAAAAAACGAAGCAAAATCAGTTCCCTTTACCAAATCGTGCGGCTACTAAAAAACTCTATTCTAAGTTGCGTCCCGATTATGAATTGATTCTTCATGACATCTATCAACAACTGCGGCGCCTTGCTGAAGATGAAGGGTTATCAGTCACAATTAAATATCGGGTTAAAAATTTTGACAACTATTGTGAAAAGCTGGTTCAGCTCAACAAATTACAGGGCAGCGATATGCTCCAGATTACTGACCTGCTGGGAATCCGAATTGTTTCCCCATTTTTGGAAGATCTAGAAACAATTGAGCAACTGCTTGCACAAAAGTTTGAGGTTCTGGAACTGGAGCACAAGGCGGAGCAGCATTCTTTTCGTGAATTCGGCTATGATTCGGTTCATCTGCTGATTCGAACCAAGCCGTTGGATTGCAAGGAACAACTCCCCTATAGTTGCGATGTTTGCGAAGTTCAGCTGCGAACAATTCTTCAGGAAGCCTGGGCAGAGGTTGAACATGAGTTGGTCTATAAATCAGATATCGGCATGCCAAGTCACTCTCTTCGCCGGAAACTCGCTTCGCTCAATGCTTCTTTGACCTTGTCGGATTTAATTTTTCAGGAAATCCGTGATCATCAAAAAGAGATCCGCCAACGTGGGTTGAAATGTCGCCAGGATGTGGAATCAATGTCTTGTGACTATCAAGATATTGATATTGCACAGATCCCTGATTTGGACAAGATAGAACCAGACAATGAAACCCCAGTTCCAGAATATTTAGCCTCAAAAAAGCTGGAAAAATTGATGTTTAGTGCTTTGGAAGCACACAGCAATAACCAGTTTCAAAAAGCCATCAATCTTTATAGTGCCATTTTGCATCTCAAACTTGACCCTGCAATTCGCTCTCTGGTCTACAACCACCGTGGTATGGCCTTGTTTGCTCTGGCAGAATATCAAAAGGGGATTGAAGATTTTAATAAATCGATTGAGTACAACGCAGAAAATACCCGCGCTTGGAGTAATCGGGGGTTAGCTTATCGGGTGCTGGAAAAATTCGACCAATCCCTTGAAAACTATGACCGGGTGATTGAAATGACCCCCCAGCAGTACGAAGGCTACTGGGGACGCGCACAGACCTGTTTTGAAATGAAGCTGCTCAGTCGGGCACTCAGCGATTGCCATAGAACCATCGAACGCAAAGCTGGCTTTACCCCTGCGTTAGAGTTGGAAAGAACCCTCCGACGACAGCTATTTTAAGTCTTTTTGACGCTCTTGATCAAAGCTATAAAGGTCTATTTTTCATGGCGATGAATAGAAAATGGCCCCCAAGCTTGGTCGACAGGCATCATTTCGATAGCATTGATATTGACATGTGTTGGACGATTAACTATCCAGAAAACGGTCTCGGCAATATCGACGGGGCGTAAAGCTTCTACCCCTTGATAAACCTTGGCTGCCTGATCAACATCACCCTTAAATCGAATATTTGAAAATTCACTTTCTGCCATACCCGGAGCAACGTTAGTCACTCGCACCCTACTGCCAATAAGATCAGCTCGTAAGTTACGGCTGAATTGCTGGACAAAGGCCTTGGTTCCACCATAGACATTCCCTCCAGGATATGGCCAGCTTCCAGCGGTCGAGCCAATATTGATAATGTGACCACTATCGCGTTTAACCATCTGTGGCAATAAAGCGCGGGTGCAGTACATCAATCCCTTGATATTGGTATCAACCATTGTTTCCCAATCCTCGATATTGACCTCCCACGAGGGCTCCAACCCCAGCGCCAGGCCAGCATTATTCAACAGTACGTCAATATCAGTCAGCGCACCGAGCTTCTCAAATACCTGCTCCCGATCCCGAACATCCAGGGGGATAATTTGCCGAACAGCTTCACCCAACTGTTCCTGCAGTTGCTCCAATCGCTCACTTCGACGCCCGGTTAAAATCAACTGCCATCCCTGAGCGGCAAAATACTCCGCACAAGCTTTTCCAAAACCTGAGGTTGCCCCGGTAATCAAAATTGTTTTTGCCATAATTTTCCTCCTTCTCTTTCTGATAAGTCAGTCATCTAAAAAATGATCCCGTTGAGATATTCATTTCACAATTTATGCTATGCTGTTTGCTGACTCAAGCTTCTTTACACAAAACTCAGAGGATTTTAAAATGGTCGATGCTTTTCTCTCTCTTCATCCTGTCTGGCAGGCTTTTTTTGCAACTCTTTTTACCTGGGCGATGACGGCATTCGGCGCTGGAGCCGTTTATTTACAACAGGAACCCAGTCGTAAAACTCTTGATCTCATGCTCGGCTTTGCAGCCGGAGTCATGATTGCGGCAAGCTTCTGGTCTTTGCTCGCTCCTGCGCTGGTCATGGCTGAAGGAAAAGCATTACCGTCCTGGCTGGTGGTCGCATTCGGTTTTCTCTGCGGCGGCGGTTTCCTGCGCCTGATTGATAAATTTCTCCCCCACCTGCACCTGAACTTTCCCATGTCGGAGGCTGAGGGGATTAAAACCAACTGGCCACGCAGTACCCTGATGGTTCTTGCTATCACCATGCACAATATCCCCGAAGGGTTGGCGGTTGGTGTTGCCTTTGGGGCTGTCGGGGCGGGCTTTCCAGAAGCATCAATGGCTGGTGCTGTAGCATTGGCCATGGGTATCGGAATTCAGAATTTCCCGGAAGGGCTGGCAGTTTCAGTGCCTTTGCGCCGGGATGGGTTATCACGCCACCGCAGCTTTATGATTGGTCAGTTTTCCGGAGTGGTAGAAATTATTGCTGGAGTTGCTGGGGCAGCCCTGGTTCTTTTGGCCCAACCGATTTTACCTTTTTCCCTGGCCTTTGCAGCCGGAGCAATGATTTTCGTTGTTGTGGAAGAGGTTGTCCCTGAATCACAGCGTGGGGGAAATACTGATACAGCCACCTTTGGAACTATGATCGGTTTTACGGTAATGATGATCCTGGATGTTGCCCTCGGATAATGGATTGACAATACCGCACTTAGCCGCTTGCTGTTTTTAAGTCGCCCTCGATTAATCAGAATTGCTCTTGATTTCCTGGGTATCTTCAGGCACTTCTGAAGGATTCTCGGTCGGGACTTGCCCCCCAGCTTTCTGGAGTTTTTCTTGCTGCTTTTGTAATTTTTCTTCTGCTTTTTTTAGTTTCTTGGCTTTTTTCTCAGCCTTTTTCTGTACATTTTTCTCCTTGTTGCGCCTGACATAGCTGAGCAGATGTCCTAAAACCACACCAGCAAGGAGAGATGAAAGAACCAGCAATGCTTGTGATACCGCATATTCCCATCTAAGAAAACGGATTGAAACCAGAGAACCGTTCTGCACCACATAAATAAGAACCGGAGCCAGTAACAGCAATCCCGCTAATAACTTTGTTTTCATTTTTATTCTCCTGAATAACCCTACTTAAATATTGTTTATGCAGATATAAAACAAAAGCCAGTTGTTTGCAGTAAAAATAATTCCAGCAGCAGATTTTGGACAAAAAAATGGGGAACCCTGCTGGTTCCCCAAGATGAACGTAGGAGGTAACGTCCAATAACCTATTCAGAGGCCGCCCGACGTTGAGCAGTACGCCAGGTGGCCTGGGTTAATTATTTTTTCAGCTTCAGTGCCAGGTAGCGGCTGGCGTCACCCTGCCGCACCAGAAGGAGCACTGTTTTCTTTTTACTATCCTTGATCTGTTTCTTCATTTGTTCAGGGGTTTTGACTTCATGACGATTGACTTCTTCAATTAAGTTACCACGGCGTATCCCGGCTCGTTCTGCTATTGATCCAGGATCAACTTCAGTCACCAGGACTCCGTTTGCATTTTCATAGCCAAACTGCACGGCAAGTTCGCGGGTTAACTTCTGTAATCTCATTCCCAATTCGGGGAGTTTATCACTAGCTACCGGGTGACCATTGTCATCGGCTTCCATGGTTCCGATAGTCGCTTTTACCTTGTTCTTGTTACCATCGCGAAGCACCAGAAATTCAACTTCGGTTCCCGGGCGAGTCATAGCGATCTGGTTACGAAACGTGGCAACCTTATCAACCTTGCTCCCGTTCAGTTTTAAAATGACATCACCTTGTTTAAGCCCAGCTTTTTCAGCGGCAGAATCTTCTATCACTTGCGCAATCAGAATTCCTTCACGCTGATCAATATCGAAGGATTCAGCCAGTTCTTTGGTCAAGTCCTGGATAAGAACCCCCAAGCGACCTCGCGTTACCGTCCCGTGTTTTACTAATTGTTGATAAATGTTTTTAGCCATATTGATCGGAATTGCAAACCCGATCCCCATGTACCCACCACTACGCGTAAAAATTGCGGAATTCATTCCGACCACTTCAGCATCCAGATTCACCAGCGGACCGCCCGAATTCCCCGGATTTATTGCGGCATCAGTCTGGATAAAATTTTCAAAGTCATTCAGACCAATACCACTGCGCCCTTTGGCACTGACAATCCCGGCAGTCAAGGTATGTGAGAGGCCGAAGGGGTTACCAAAAGCCAGAACCCAGTCACCGACCTCCAGTTGATCAGAATTTCCCAGAGGTAAAAATGGCAGTTTCTCTTTGGCATCGATCTTGATCAAGGCAACATCGGTCGGGGGATCGGTGCCGATAATTTTGGCTTCAAATTCACGCCCATCCAGCAGTTGAACCAAAACCTTATCAGCATCACCGACAACATGATTGTTGGTCATAATGTAACCATCAGATGAAATGATAAACCCGGAACCCTGCCCCATTGAACGGCGTTTTGGTGCCTGATGGGGTGATTTCTGATGGGGTGATTTTTGCTGTGGAATCTGTCCGAAAAAACGCCGCAAGAACTCATCGCCGAAAGGAGAGCCCTCAAATGGACTACCCGTCATCCCTTGTTGTTCAACTTCTTTTTCTACTTTGATAAATACAACCGCTGGGGAGACCTGTTTGGCAACACTACGGAAAGCCTTCCCGGTTTCGCGTAAACTTTTCAGCCCCTCATTCTGGGCGCTTGCTGTGTTGGTCAACAGCATTCCGTTCAACCCGGTTGCCAGCAGGGCAACAGCTAAAAATAGAAATAGACGCTTAACCATGTTCATGATTGACTCCTTGAAAATAAATTTTTCTGCCCGGTCTGGAGACAGGTGGAGTGAATCAGCTCGATCATTTCATCCAGGTCAAAAGGCTTATCAATCGTTGCCGTAGCACCAAAACGCTGTGCAGCGGCATGGGTTGATTCATCACCAAAAGCGGTCATGACGATAAAGGGGGGGCAACGTGGATTGTCGATTTGACTTTCTAAAACTTCCAGACCCGTGAGTGCCGGCATCCGCACATCACTGATAACCAGGTCATAATTCCCGGCCTGTTCCAGTTGTTCCAGTAACTGCAACCCATTATCGCAACTTGTAACCTGGTATCCGGCGCGCGACAAAACCAGTATCAAAAGCTCGCGCAGCTCCAGGTCATCTTCGGCGAGGAGGATTTGGGGATGAATATCGAGACAGACAGCTTCCATCTAAGAATCTCCAGAAAATGTGTTCTGAAGATTCTTCATCGCAAGCAGTGTGCCAAGAACCACTATTGAAAAAACAAGGGTTTAGCCGGAAAAGAGGTGGGGCAATATGTCCCAATGGGGCAATTTGCCCCTCAAATTAGTCATTCGCAGGTTGGCTGGAAATTACTCTTTTAGTTTTCTATAGAGGGTTTTACGGTCGACACCAAGCAGCCGGGCGGCCAGGGTTCGGTTCCCATTCAGTTGTTCAAGCACTTGGTGAATATAGCGATGCTCCATCTCATCCAGAGGGAGAATGCTCCCCGGGTCAACGAGACTGGCCGGTAAAGGAGCTGCTCCGCCGGGATGTTTGAGCTGGTCAGGAAAATCTTCCAGCGTCAACTGGTCATGAAGAGTCAGTGCCAAGGCACGTTCGATAACATTACGGAGTTCGCGCACATTTCCCGGCCAGTGATATGCCAGCAAATACTCAGCAGCAGGCTGCGCCAATCCAATCCCCGATTTATTAAAGCGTTTGCTGAGCTGCTTAATAAACTGTAATGCCAACAATAAAATATCGTTACCCCGATCACGCAATGGGGGCAGCACCAGTTGAATAACATTGAGGCGATAAAAAAGATCACTACGAAAATGGCCGGCAGCGACTGCTGCTTCTAAATCCCGATGGGTGGAAGCCAGAACCCGGACATCGCAGTCAATTTCACTGCTACCACCTAACGGCCGCACCTTATGATCTTCCAGAACCCGTAATAGTTTTGGCTGCAATGCAAGGGGAAGCTCAGCAATTTCATCCAGCAACAACGTTCCACCAGTCGCCTCAACAAACAACCCCTTCCGCTGTTCTCTGGCATCGGTAAAAGCCCCTTTAACGTGTCCGAACAATTCACTCTCAAGTAGATTTTCCGGCAAAGCGGCGCAGTTGATCGCAACAAATGGCCCTTCGCTACGCTGACTTTGATGGTGTAAAGCACGGGCAACCAACTCTTTTCCAGTACCACTTTCACCGGCAATAAGCACTGATGTCTCCAGATCAGCAATCCGCATGATTTGGTCTTTGATAGTCTGGAATACCGGACTTTCACCAAGCATTTCATCGTCGGAGCGTTGGCGTCGGACCTGATTCTTAAGGAGACGAACCTTTTCCTGCAAATGGCGATGTTGTAGCGCACGACCCAATGAAATACTCAACAAGTCAAGGTCGACCGGCTTCGTGACAAAATCGTAAGCACCGGCTCTGAGTGCTGCTATTGCCGTGTCCAAGCTGCCAAAAGCGGTCATAATAACCACAGGCAGGTCGGGACGATTGGCTTTAAGTTCAGCGCAGAAATCGATGCCGCTGATTCCCGGCATATTCAGATCGGTCAGAACAATATCGACTTCCTGTTGATGGAGTAATTCCCGCGCCTCAACTACCTTAAGGGCAGTCATGACATGATGACCACGGCGGGAGAGATCTTCTTCGAGCAATTCGCACAGTGCACGATCATCATCAACAATCAGAATTTTCCCTGGCAGATTATTTTCCATCACGCCAGTTCTCCTCTTGGTTGTTCTGGGAGAAAGACACTGAAACAGCTCCCTGTTTCGGGCGTGCTAGTCACCTCAATCCAGCCCCCATGTTCTTCAACGATTCCGTGAACAATTGACAGGCCAAGTCCAGTTCCTTGTCCGACATCTTTGGTGGTGAAAAATGGATCAAATATTTGTTGCAATATATCTGGACTCATTCCCCGTCCTTGATCTTTCACCTGCAGGCAAACCCAACCAATCCCCTTATTTTCAATCTGCTCTGGGGATTCAGCATTTGATGCATGAAAACTGGTCAGGGTCACACTCCCTCCGGCAGATATGGCCTGAATACCGTTCAACGTCAGGTTAAGAATGACCTGCTGCAGCTGCCCGGGATCAACAAAGACCGGCAGTGGTTGCTCGGCTTCATTGATTAACAACTCGACACCCTGTTCCCGTGCGGTTGGATCCAACAATGGTTGAATCGCTCGCAGCACAACATTTAAATCAACCGCTTGTTTCTTGGCTTTCCCACGCCGGGCGAAACTCAGCAGCTGCCGCATAATTACGGTCATACGTTCGGCTTGCTGGCTGATGATTCCCGCTGAACGGGCAACGTCTTCTGGATTCATTTCCGCGCTGGAAATCATCTTGGCTCGCCCGGAAATGACATTTAGAGGAGTCCCTAGTTCATGAGCAATCCCGGCAGATAACTGCCCCACACTTGCCAGTCGTTCGGTATGGCGCAATTTTTCTAAGGCTTCAATTCTCTCGTTGTTGGCTGCTTGTTCTGCTTCACGAGCCTCGGCAAGTTGCCCACGCATCCGCTCAATCGTGTTGGATAACTCAGATATTTCTCCGCTACCAGGTAAATTAACACTGGTTGTGAGATCTCCAGTTCCAATCCGCTCAGCCTGAGCGCGTAATTTCTGCATCGGTCGATCAATCCAGATGCTCCCCAGCACCCCCATAAACAGCAAACCTGAAACAACAGATGCTCCAACGACTATCGCTGAACGGCGCAGACTTTCCTGAACATAATCATGCATCTCATCCATTGACTCAGAGAGTTCAATGGCACCAACCCGTCCATCTTCAGTTATCAAGGGGAGATATGTCAGGAGATAATCTTTACCATCGGGGGATCCGGCAAGCAATGCTACGGTCTCTTCCTGAAACAGTTCTTCTAGCTGTTCAACGGGAACGCGCGACTGGTACTGCTCAGAAACCTCCCCTTCAATCCAGACCCAGCGAACCAAGGTCTGCTTATAATCCCGATTAGCTTTTTTTAGAAAGGCGATTGCGACCTCTTCGCCACGCTGCTGCCAGAGTTCGGTGACAAGAAAGCGTAAGCTTTCGCCAATATGACGCGATTCACGGCTGAGGTTCTTTTTCAACTGTTCTCTTTCCCGCTGGATAGAGAAATAACCATAAGCTGAAAAAATCAGGGCAACACCGAGGAGAACTGCAAAGGTGATTTTAACAGTCAGACGCATGATTTCATTTCTTTGCGAAGCAATTCAGGCATTTTGTAATTCTGCGTTGCTCGGGTCTGGTTGTCAAGCGACAGAAAGTTTTTCAGAAAAAATAAAAGCCCGATCACAATGACCGAGCCTCTATAACATCAGTAGCAAAGTTACTGGATTAATCCAGATTTTCCTCTTCTTCATCTTCGTCATCGACTTCGACTTTTTTCTTGCCAAATAAGCGGGCAACAATAATTCCCACTTCATAGAGAACAATAAAAGGAATGGCGATAGACGCTTGTGAAAAAATGTCCGGTGGGGTTAAAACTGCTCCCATCACAAAAGCTAATAACAGTGCAAATTTACGATTTTTCGCCAGCCATTTATAATCAACAATCCCCAGGCGGGCTAGAAAAAAGATCACAATCGGTAGTTCGAAAACCAGTCCGAAAGCGATCAGTAAGCGGGAAGCCATGGTGAGATAAGCTCCCATCGACAGCATCGCCTCGATTCCACCGATATTGGTTCCATAAGTCACCAAAAATAAAAAAATCATCGGAAAGACAAAGGTAAAACCAAAATAAGTTCCGGTGCCGAAACAAAGAGAGCTGAAAAATACAAAAGGGATCGCAAGGCGTTTTTCATGGCCATAGAGAGCAGGGGCAATAAAACACCAGAGCTGCCAGATAATAATTGGAAAGGCAACCACCAGCCCAGCTAAAGCTGAAACTTTAAGGATAGTGAAAAATGGTTCGGTTGCATTGATAAACACCAGGGAACTGCCTTCAGGCAACGCCAGCCGTACTGGTGTAGAAATAAACTCAAATAGCTTTTCACCAAAACTGTAGCAACTCAAAAAAGCAACCAGCCAGGAAATTGCAGCAATCATCAACCGTTTTCGCAATTCCCCCAGGTGTTCAGATATTGCCATGCCATCAGACATTATGCTTTATCTCCGCATCTTTGTCTGCCGCTTCAGTTTGCTTTACGGGCGGAGTTTCGGCTTGCGGTTCAGACGGGCTCTCAGCGACAACCGGAGTTTCCTCTGTGCCAGGATCCTCTGCTGAAGGGCTGGGTTCTTCAACCTCTAAGCGGGATAGCGCCTCATCGGCATTATCCGGGATTTTCTGTTCTCCCCGAGCGGCCACTTCTTTATTATGGCGCTCATCTTCGGCCTTGATTTCCAGATCAATTGTGCTCTTCAAATCATTGGTCGCACGTTTGAATTCAGCAAAACCCTTGCCTAAAGATCGAGCGAGGTCGGGAAGTTTTTTCGGTCCCAGGATGATCAGTGCCAAGGCGGCAATGAGAATCATTTCTGTCATTCCAATGCCAAACATCAATATTTCCTCTCGATTTAGCCTTCTTTATGTTACCGAACTTGGCCACTTAAGAATGCTACCTCAAGTCACCGTAAAACCCCCTCTATCCAGCGAGAATAGCCTTGCAGGAAACGACTGTCAAGCACTCAGAAAAGGTGAAAAGATTGACATCCTGGGGGGGGTTAGTCTACGATTCGATCTCATTTTTGAGTCTACAAATAGAGGTGAGTCCGGACAATGAATCAAAAGAAGCTACAACAACAAATCAAACAACTGGCGACCGATAAAGGTGCACTCCTCATCGCACACAATTATGAACGTGATGAAATACAGGAAATCGCTGATATTACTGGCGATTCACTTGCCTTATCGATAGAAGCACAAAAAACTGACAAGCAGATTATTGTTTTCTGTGGAGTCCATTTTATGGCGGAAAGTGCCGCTATCCTTGCTCCAGATAAAACCGTTCTGCTGCCACGTGCCGACGCAGGATGCCCGATGGCCGACATGGTCACTGCAGAAGGGCTGAAAGCTCTGAAAAAACAGCATCCGGACGCCACGGTTGTGACCTATGTCAATTCAAGTGCCGCGGTCAAAGCAGAAAGTGATATCTGCTGCACCAGTTCAAACGCTGTCAGTGTTGCCCGTTCAGTTGCTGCAAAAAAATTGTTACTGGTCCCTGATCGTAACCTGGGTCGCTATATTGCCAGCCAAGTGCCGGAAAAAGAGTGTATCTTTTGGGAAGGTTACTGTCCTACCCATGACCAACTGAAAGCTGAGGAGGTTCAACAGGCAAAAACAGATCATCCAGGTGCTCTATTCATGGTTCACCCAGAATGTCGACCAGAAATTCTGGAGCTAGCCGATCATATCTGTTCAACCAGTGGCATGTACGAATTTGCTGCAAAGAATCCGGCCAAAAAATTCATTGTGGGAACCGAGAACGGAATCCTCTGGCGGCTCCGTAAAGAAAATCCGGACAAGCAGTTTGTTATGCCAAATCGAGAAATGATCTGTCCAACCATGAAAATCACCAGCCTTGAGGACGTGCTGCGCTGCCTGGAAACTATGGAACCACAGATCACCGTTGCCGAAGATATTCGCATTAAAGCCAGGAAAGCTCTGGATAAGATGTTGGCAGTACCACGAGACTGACTACTGTACTGTTGGGGAGTTTGTTTTGGGAGACTCTGACTCGGGAAAACTCTGAGCAATCTTTAACATTGCTGTTTCTACCTCCAACTTCATTTTTGCATAACCAGCATCACTCAGCTGCAATGTCTCTTCGCCCAACCGCAACATCATCTCCTCTTTTTCAAGCTGTCGAAGCGCTTTTAGTAAAGCGAACTTGATCTTTTTTTTATCAGTTGTATCGCCAACCATCTGGACAAAACGGCTTGCCAGCTCAATATTGTTATCGTTGATCAGTTCTCTTTGGGGAAAAGAAGTCTTAGCTTGCTGCACAAATTTACTTAAAAATAGAAAAATAACTGTTTGCCACAGCTCTCTATTATATGACGCCACAAAAATACTCCCTTCACTTTTCCGTTGTTATTTTTAAAAGGGTTAAATCACTGCGGTAAAAAGACAGTTTTAATCTCAGGAGGAATGGCTACCGGCTTTTTGATTCTTGGGTCATAGCAAACCATGACCGTTTTTGCTTCAGCAAAATTTTTCCCGGCACCATTATGCATTCGGTAACTGAAATTGAAGCTGGAATGTCTGACTTGATCAATCGAGATCGCAATCTGTAGTGGGTCATTCAGCTCAATTGGCAGACGATAATCACATTCGGCGCGGACAACCAGAAACATCAATTCACTGTCAAGAAAAGCACCAAAGTACTGCTGAAACAATTTGACCCGAGCGGTTTCCAGATAGGTAAAAAACAGGGCATTATTGACATGCCCATAAGCATCCAAATCGACAAAGCGAATTTCAATCGGGATGTTGAAATTAAAATTTTCCATGCTTAACGGACTTCCTGGATATTGCCTTGCAGGATATCAGAAATACGTGAGCGATAATCAACAATCTCCTTGCGTAGGGAGGCAAGATTGGCAATTTTTTGATCGACTCTGCCAATATGGCCATCAAGGATTTCCAGTAATTTTGGAGTAATGGTTCCAAAAGACTGTTGATTAATGTCAAAATTTTTGGCCAGCCTCTGCATCTCTTTCAATGAGATTCCAAGCTCTTTTAATTTGAGAATAAATTTCAAGCGAAGAACGTCATCGCGACTATAAGTTCGGGTTCCACCCCCCAGTCGCTCAGTTGCTCCCATCAGCCCAATCTCTTCATAGTAACGAATGGTGCGGGTAGTAATGCCAAGGCTTTTTGCTAATTGGCCAATTTGTACTAATTTTTCTGTCTTTGTCTTCATAGGATAACCTTTACGTAATATTTTCAACATCAGTATCATCCTTTATTCCGACCTGTCAATAATCATATAAATCTTTGCATAAACAGGAGATTTTGATATATTGTAAAACAAACATAAGATTGTTATATTTAATCTTGACCTTTACGTAAGCTTTATGAAAAAGTAAGTTCTTCACAATTTTTACTCTCAAGGCAAGTGGGATATTTATGGAATTTACACGTGAAATCTATTGGAATGTTGGTCATGGGGCAGTCACCCTGGTACCGATGTACCTGCTTAGTTTTGCAGCAGTCGCAATCCTTGTTTATGCGTTTTTGCAACGGATCAAAATTTATAAACAGGGACAAACCCTTGACCGCACAGATCAGTTGCCGTTACGGGTGACGACAATGATCAAGAATGTTCTGTTGCAGAGCAAGGTTCTCAACGTGCGTGGTCCGGGAGTCGCTCATGCGCTGTTTTTCTGGGGTTTGTTCCTCCTGTTTCTCGGTACGTGCCTGATTGTTCTTCAAGCCGACTTTACCGATCTGTTTTTCGGAGTCAAATTCCTGAAGGGATCGTTTTACCTGTTCTTTTCTCTGATTCTTGATATTGCCGGACTCATTTCTATTATCATGCTGATTGGTCTGCTGGTGCGGCGTTATCTTGTTCGCCCGGCCGGGCTGGAGAGCACAAAAGATGACATCATCATGCATGGTTTGCTGCTGGCCATATTGATTACAGGATTTGTGATTGAAGGTGCCAGAATGGCAGTCACCGAAATGGGGACTCCGCTGGCAGCATGGTCTCCCGTCGGCTTATGGGTCGCAAAAGCTCTTTCCAGCATGGGGGAGCCTGCCGTACGCGGACTGCATAGTAATCTCTGGTGGTTACATCTGCTGATGGTCATTAGTTTCATTGCAATTATTCCGTTTACCAAGCTGCGGCATATTTTTACCACCAGCGCAAATTACCTGTTTACCGACCTTGGTCCCAAGGGATTGGTTCCAACTCTCGATATGGAAGACGAAGAAGCTGAGAGCTTTGGAGCTGCTAAAATCACAGATATGAGCTGGAAGGATATTTTTGACGCTGATGCCTGTACCAGCTGTAAACGCTGTCAGGATCGTTGTCCAGCTTGGGTCACTGACAAACCCCTCTCACCGATGAAGCTGGTACAGCAGCTTGGTGAAATCGCGTTTGCAAACCCTGATTCTAACCTGCTGGAAACGATCGACAAAGATGCTATCTGGGCTTGTACCACCTGCCGCGCCTGTCAGGAAATCTGTCCTGCTAATATTGAACACGTCAATAAAATCATTGATATACGCCGTAATCTGGTGCTGATGGAAGGGGAATTCCCGGGGGAAGAAGTAATGACCGCTATGGAGAATACTGAAGTCAACGGTAATCCCTTCGGTCTCGCATTTGCCAGTCGTGGTGATTGGGCTGAAGGTCTTCCGGTTGTGACTCTGGGGCAGAGCAATGATGTTGATATCCTCTATTTTGTCGGTTGCTATGCTTCTTTTGATAAACGCAATCAAACCATCGCTAAGGCCTTTATCCAACTCTGCGCTGCAGCGGGAGTCAAAGTGGGGATTCTCGGCAAAGAAGAAAAATGTTGCGGTGAGCCAATGCGGAAGATGGGGAATGAATATCTCTACCAGATGCAGGCCAATGAAAACATCGAACAATTTAAAAGCTATGAGATCAAGCAGATTGTCACCACTTGTCCCCACTGCTTCAATACTTTGAACAAGGATTATCGTGATCTTGGTCTGGATGTGGAAGTGAGTCACTACACCGAATATCTGGCAGAGTTGCTCCAGCAGGGGCGGCTGAAAATTACTCCGCGATCTTTCGACTGTACTTATCACGATTCCTGCTACCTGGGGCGTTATAACGACATCTATCAGGCACCACGCACTCTGTTGGCGGCTGCAGGTGCCAAGCTGACAGAGATGGAAAAACATGGTGCAGAATCATTCTGCTGTAGCGCTGGTGGCGGTCGAATTCTCGCTGATGAAAACATAGGAACCCGGATCAGTGAAAAACGGGCACGAATGGCCGCTGAAACTGGAGCACCAACGCTGATCTCAAACTGTCCTTTCTGCCTCACCATGTTTGAAGATGGAATTAAAGGAGCGGGACTGGATGAACAGTTGCAACCAAAAGATCTTGCCGAAATTTTAGTCGAACGACTTGCTGGATAAATTATCAAAGGAGAATATCGATGAAAATACTTGTCTGCATTAAACAGGTTCCAGATATGGAATCAAAATTCAAAGTCAATGCCGCAGGGAACTGGTACGAAGAGACCGATCTCGCCTGGCGGATGAATGAGTATGATGAATATGCGGTTGAGGAGGCGGTGCGGTTGAAGCAACAGGTTGGCGAAGCTGATTTGACGGTGCTCTGTATTGGCTCTGACCGGGTTAAGGAAACGATGAAGAAAGCTTTGGCCATGGGTTGTGATCGGGGTGCCCATATTGTTGATAACGAAAGTTATCTCAAAGATCCCTATGCTATCGCCTCACTGATTGTTGGCTATGCTAAAGATAAAGGGTTTGACCTGATTTTTACCGGAATGCAGTCACAAGACCGTGGTAGCGCACAGGTTGGTGTTCTGGTTGCTGAAATGCTTGGTATCCCCAGCTTGACCACTCTGGTTGAGTTCAGTTACGCCGATGGCACGATCAACGCCAAACGGGAACTCGAAGGGGGGATCAAGGCCAAGGTCAGTTGCGCCACTCCGGC
>JASFYS010000221.1:0-4538 GCA_045047095.1 Desulfuromusa sp.
GGTTGAAAACCTGAACACCTATTTCGATACTCGAAAAGGGCTGGTCAAGGCAGTTGATGGCATTTCATTCTCTATCGATAAGGGTGAAATCCTTGGGATCGTCGGGGAATCGGGTGCCGGAAAATCAATTACCGGATTTTCGTTGATTAACTTGATCGACAGCCCCGGAGAAATTGTCGCTGGACGGATCCTTTTTGAGGATCGCGATCTGGCTCAATTATCTGAAGATGAACTGAGTGATATCCGGGGCGGTGAAATATCAATGATATTTCAAGATCCGCAAATGTCCCTGAATCCGGTTATCACCATTGGAAAACAGCTTATCGAGACGGTCATCTATCACAATTCAGAGACCAGTAAGCCGGATGCTTATAAGAAATCTGTCGAAATGTTGGAGCTGGTCGGTCTTCCGGCCCCGGAAAAGCGAATGGCAAGTTTTCCCCACCAATTATCGGGTGGGATGAAGCAACGCATTGTCATCGCTATGGCTTTGATCAACAGCCCAAAATTGTTAATCGCTGATGAACCGACCACAGCTTTGGATGTCACAATTCAGGCTCAGATCCTCTACTTGATGAAAAAGCTGACCAAAGAATATGGGTCATCTCTGGTTTTGATCACTCATGATATCGCGGTGGTCGCTCAAATGTGCGATAAGATTGCTGTGATGTATGCGGGCAGAATTGTCGAGTATGGTAGCAATAAGGATGTCCTCTACAACCCCAAACATCCGTATACCAAGGGGCTGATTCAGTGCCTGCCGAAGTTGAATGAAGAAAAGGATCGCCTCTATCAGATTCCCGGAGTTATGCCTTCATTGCTGGATCTCCCCGAGGGATGCTATTTCAGTGATCGTTGCCCCTATGCTGACGAAGAATGTAAAATCTATCCGGAAACGACAACCATAGAAGGTAGACAAGTGTCATGTCACAAAGTCAATCAAATATCCTGAAAATAGAAAACATCGAGAAGATTTTTCAGATCAAGGTTTCTTCCTTCAAATCAAAGAATCTGTACGCTTTGAACAAAGTGACTCTGGAAGTCGAAAGAGGAAAGACTATCGCGGTTGTCGGGGAAAGTGGTTGCGGTAAAACCACCCTTGGAAAGGTCATCTCCGGTCTTTATCAGGCAGAAAAAGGAACCATCAAATTTCATGATCAGGATATTGCCCACAAGAAACCGTTGCAGCGCGGATTCTTGCAGAAAGATATCCAGATGATCTTTCAGGATCCTTATTCTTCGCTGAATCCCAGAAAAAAAGTCAGAGATATTCTTGAGCAACCGCTGAAAATCCATACCAAGCTTGATAAAGCAGAACGGATGGCAGCAATAGAGAAAACCTGTGCCGATGTTGGAATCGACTTGAGTTATCTGAGCCGTTATCCACACCAGTTTTCTGGTGGACAACGGCAACGGATTGCGATCGCCAGGGCAATTATTCTCAATCCAGAACTGGTGATTGCCGACGAACCAATTTCAGCTCTCGATGTTTCCATTCAGGCTCAGGTTCTGAATCTGATGATGGATCTGCAGGAAAAACTCAATCTGACCTATCTGTTTATCACCCATGATATCAGTGTCGTGAAACATCTCAGTGATTATGTTGCAGTCATGTATCTTGGAGAAATTGTCGAATACGGAACTAAAGAGCAAATTTTCAGCAATCCGCAGCACCCTTATACCAAAATGCTGTTTTTGGCCGTTCCGGATATTGATAATCCAACTCTGAGTGAAAAAGTTCTGGAAACTGGCGAAATCCCCAGTCCGATTGATCTCCCTGACGGATGCTATTTTGCTGGCAGGTGCCCATTGAAAGATGCTGATTGTGAAAAGGAGCACCCGCCATTAGTGGATAAAGGGGATCAGTATAAGGTGCGTTGTATTAAGGTGTAATTATTCCCCGTCGGAGTCTGAATGTCCAATATTCTTGACCACCCATTGATCAGTGAACGCTACTTCTTTCCCCGTGACGGTTATTTCAAAGATCCCTTCTGGGTTGATTGTGGCGATGCGCGGCTGGCTTGCAGTTATCATGAGATCGATCCGGCAGCTAAGACCCTGATTCATTTTCACGGTAATGGGGAAATCGTCGATGATTGGCAGGGTGATTTTGTGACTTTGGTTCAGCAAATGGGATGTAACGTTTTTTTAGCAGAACTGCGTGGTTACGGGCAGTCAACTGGACAACCGCAATTGGGAAAAATGCTTAAGGATGTGGTTCCAACTATCGAGGCATTACAACGTCCAGTCAATGAATTGATCTTTTTTGGCAGAAGTGTTGGCTCGATATTCGCTATTGAGGCTGCGTCAAAATTTCCTCAGGCAGCCGGGTTGATTTTGGAAAGTGGGGTTGCTGATGTGCTGGAGCGGTTGTTGTTGCGGGTCGAGTCCCGTGAGTTGGGGGTCAGTGCTGTTGAGCTTGAAGCCGAAGCAGACCGCAGTCTGAATCATCAACGCAAAATGGCGTCCTATCCCGGCCCGGTGTTGGTTATGCACACACAAAATGATGGCTTGGTCGATGTCAGCCACGGGCAGCGGCTTTATGATTGGGCTCCCGGCAAGAAGAAATTAAAAATTTTCCCGCAAGGAACTCATAACGACATCATGTACGTCAATGCGCGGGAATATTTTGGGCTGGTGGCAGAGTTTATTGGTGATGTTTAGAAGGTGTTATTTGTTTTAACCTGAATCACAATCTTCTTGATTTGATATCAAATTCTGATATCAAAGAGTCGTGAATAGTAAGCAGACCAACACACTACGAACCATTTTCAGTAACCCTGTGAATGGCAATCTTGAATGGTCAAGGATCGAATCTCTTTTTGTCGCGATCGGCTGTCGAGTGGTTGAGAAAGAAGAATCTGGTGTCATGTTCGAAAAAGATGATGGCGTTGCAAAAAGTCCGACCTCCGGTGTTGCAGCGGTTTTTAAGGACCTCGAGCTACTATATGTAGGCCATCGCTCCTGAAAAACCACTACGCCTTGTAGGACGAATTTTTTGCTTAGCCATCTTATTCTTTTTTGCGAGTGCATCAAAGATGGATCCAGGGAATATTTCCATCGGCCTCACCCTGACAAGGCGGCTTTAAGGTATCGAGTAAAAGCGGCAAGAAATTTTTTGATCAGGATAGGCGTTAAGCCCTGACGGGAAAGCACTGTAGAACTGAAGAGTTTAGAAACGGAAGGAATTAGCTATGAAACACAAAGGCTATTATGCTCATGTTGAATTTGACCTGGAAGATAAAATTTTAATTGGTCGCGTTGTTGGAATCCGTGACGGGATTAATTTTCACGGTCACAGTGCGGAGGAGATTGAGGCTGCATTTATTGAGTCTGTCGATAATTATTTAGCTGCATGTGAAGAGCTTGGACAGAAACCGGAAAAACCATATTCCGGGAAAATCTCTTTGCGCGTTCCACCTGAAGTTCACGCCGCTGTTGCGACGGCTGCGGAGGCGGAGGGTGACAGTGTAAATCAGTGGATCAGAGAAACTTTGGAAGAAAAAATTGGGGTAGTTGGTTAAGCGAATCACCTTATTCATCATCTTTTCCGGTACGTAATAAGCCCCAATCTTGAACCTTTCCAGATTGGGGCTTTTGTGTAGTGGCTCAGAAAACTGTCATAAAGCTTGTAGATTGCAGTGGGTTAAGATGTCACCGTCCAAATAGCACCCTATGTACCTCTTCACCCTTTCTCTATTGACAATAGTACTAAACATTAGTACTATTTACCTGTGAAACGTAAACACCAAAAAACACTGGAGCTGATCTTCTCACGTCCCGTGAGTGCAAACATCAAGTGGTGCGACATCGAATCCCTGTTTGTTGAGTTGGGTGCAGAACTCAGTGAGCGGGAAGGCTCCCGTATCGGTGTACGATTATTTGGTGATCGAAGAGTGTTCCACCGACCGCACCCCTCGCCCAACACAGACAAGGGTGCGGTCGCCTCGATCCGCGAATGGTTGAAAGGAAATGAGGTGACACCATGATGAACACAATGGAAATTAATGGCTACCGGGCTGTCATCGCTTACGATCCTGAAATCGAGATGTTTCGAGGTGAATTTACCGGTCTCAACGGCGGGGCTGATTTTTATGCCAAAGAAATTGAAATCCTGAAAAAGGAGGGTGCTATTTCCCTCAAGGTTTTTCTTGATCTCTGTGCAGAAGATGGGATAGAGCCTGAGAAAGAATATTCTGGGAAGTTTAATGTCCGCGTTCCGTCTAAATTGCATGCTGACATTGTCAGCGCAGCCGCCGCACATGGGAAAAGCCTGAACCAGTGGGTTGCTGACACCCTTGATCAAGCCGCACATAATTAAGGAAAAAAGGTCACATCTCAATTATCAAGTATACGAGGTGTGTCCCTTGCTACTTTTTGGACGAGCTAGATGAGCAATTAACTGGCAATTCTTTCCAGTTTCTCCACCAGCCATAACTTGATGCACTCGCAAAAAAGAATAAGATGGCTAAGCAAAAATTTCGTCCTACAAGGCATAGTGGTTTTTCAGGGGCGAAGGCCTACATATAGTAGGTCGA
>JASFYS010000222.1:0-7294 GCA_045047095.1 Desulfuromusa sp.
ACGGGTCAAAACCAGTTTTGATTATCGTGCGTTACTCACCGGGGAGACCGATGTTTTCAATGCTTATCGAACCAATGAACCCTACCTGCTGGAAACTCAGGGGATTGAGACCCAGCTGATAAATCCTGAAGACTATGGTATCGATTTTTATGGAGACGTCCTTTTCACGGCAGCAGCGACGTTAAAAACTCGACCGAAAACTGTGGAAAAATTCCGCAAAGCATCCCTCCAAGGGTGGGACTATGCTCTCAGCCATCAGGATGAAACCATCGCGGTGATCAAATCCCGATATCAGATTGAAAAAACCGTAGCGCAGCTCCAGTTTGAAGCGGCAGAGATTAAAAAAATCATCCAGCCGGAACAAGTTGAAATCGGGCATATGGATCTGGCCCGTTGGGCGCAGACAACCCATTATTTAATCGCACTTGGTGCGATACCGGCCACCTTTCATTTAGTTGATGACTTTATCTATAGCCCCCCGCACCCGGTTCACTGGGTCAGGCTTCGTCCCTGGATTATTGGAGTATTGGCAACCTTTATCACTCTGCTATTTCTTCTCAGCACCCTCTTTAAAGCGAATCATAGTTTAAGAAAAACCCGAAAACAGCTGCGCCATGAGATGCAGGAGCGGGAGCAGGTAGAAGATGCGTTACGCCAAAGTAGCAAGCGCTTCAGAAGGCTTGCTGCTGTGACCTATGAGGGGATATTGATTCATGACCAGGGAATAGCCATTGAAGTCAACGAATCACTCACAAAAATGTTTGGTTATCCAAGTGCAGAGATGATTGGCGAGGAGCTGTTACAGCAATTGGTCCCGGAGGAGTATCGCCCCATTGTTAAAGAAAACATGCTCAAAAAGATTGCGGCTCCTTATGAGGTGATCGGAAGAAAAAAAGATGGAACCCTCTTTCCCGTAGAAATTGAATCAAGGGATGTTACTGAGGATGATGTCAATTATCGAGTCACAGCACTGCGGGATATCACCGAGCGAAAGCGGAATGAAGCGGAACGGGAACGGCTGGCACAAGCCATTGCCCAGAGTAGCGAAACAGTTATTATCACCGACACAGTTGGAACAATCCAGTATGCTAACCCGGCCTTTGAGACAATTTCTGGCTACTGTTGTGCGGAAGCAATCGGTCAAAATCCACGGATTCTCCAGAGTGATCAACAGGACCCCGCTATTTACCCGGAGCTGTGGGAAACCCTGACAAGCGGTGAGGTGTGGAGAGGGCGGTTCATCAATAAGAAAAAAGACGGGTCGCTCTATATTGAAGATGCAACGATTTCACCCGTGTTCAATCTCGCGGGGGAAATTGTTAACTATATTGCCGTGAAGCGCGATATCACCCATGAAGTTGAGATGGAAAATCAGCTCCGACAGAAGTATAAAATGGAAGCTGTTGGTCTGATGGCCGGAGGAATCGCCCATAACTTCAATAATAACCTCGCCATTATTCTCGGCAATGTTGAACTTTCGCAGCTCAAACTACCCGCTGCTAGTGATATTGCGGACTACCTCAACAATGCCAAGATAGCTACTTTGCGTTCCCGTGACCTGGTGCAACAGATTTTGACTTATAGTCGCGAAGGGACACAGGCTAAAGTTGCCGTAAAGTTGCCATTACTTATTGATGAAACCATCAAACTCTTACATTCCACGATTCCAACCACGGTTAATCTGCACCAGGTCATCAGTATTGATAGCCGTGATGTGACCATTAATGCAAATGCATCACAGATTCAGGAAGCGTTGATTAACCTGTGCAATAACGCTGTCTATGCCATGGATGAAAAAGGTGCGTTAGAAATCTTACTTGAGACTGTCGAGCTCCAAGCTACGGATATCCCGAGCCGATTTGAATCCACCCCTGGAACATTTATTAAGTTAAGTGTTCAAGATAATGGCTCTGGTATCTCACCTGCAGCCATCGATAAAATTTTTGATCCGTTCTTTACGACTAAAGGTGTGGGTGAAGGAACGGGAATGGGACTATCGACAGTACAAGGGATAGTGAATCAACATGGTGGGTTGCTTAAAGTCAACAGTGCCCTGGGACAGGGGAGCACCTTTGAGCTCTATTTTCCCACCACTCCACCACTTCAAACCGCAGAAGCGGCGCCAGGCAGTGAAGATCTGCCCCGTGGCACAGAAAAGATCCTCTTTCTTGATGATGACGAAATGCTCTCGCAGTTAGGCGAGATGATGCTGTCGGAAATGGGCTATCAGGTCACTGCCATGACCAGCAGCCTGGAAGCCCTGAAATTGTTTAAGACTCACCCCGATCAGTTTGATCTTGTGGTCACCGACCAGACTATGCCGGAGCTTTGCGGAAAAGATTTAATTCAGGAGTTATTGAAAATAAGACCCGCTCTGACGACCATCCTCTGCACTGGATTTAGCCATAAAATTGATGAAAAGGCCGCCAAACGCTTGGGTGTCAAGGCTTTCTGTATGAAACCATTAAACTTGCCAGAGTTGGTGCAGACAGTCAGGCGAGTGCTGGATGAGAGATGAAAAGATACAAAATAGGTCATATATGACCTTGAAAGGTTGTTTCATAACAATGTTTGAGCTATAGTTCGGCTGTTTTGCAGTCGGAAACGTGGATAAATGTTTCCATTCTATGGTTAACCTGTCAAGTTTTTGTAACCTATGAGATAAAAACACCAACAAAGAAAGAAATGGGGAAACACAGATGAGCAATGTAACCGCAGCAGGATTAGGGCTGAAGAGTGTTGGCAAGGTTTATCATAACCTCAGTTATGATGAGCTATTTGAGCATGAAACCGAAAATAATGAAGGAGCGCTTTCGGCTAACGGAACCATGATGGTCGATACCGGTAAATTTACTGGCCGTTCCCCTAAAGATAAATACTTTGTCAAACAGGACCCATCGCAGCAGAATATTTCCTGGGGCAGTATCAATCAGCCGGTTGCTGAAGAAATTTTTGATGAGCTTTATGCTGAAGTTATCGATTACCTTTCCGGCAAAGATGTCTATGTTGCCGATGGTTTCAGTGGGGCAAATCCACAAACGACGCGCAAAATCCGTTTTGTTACTGAGATTGCCTGGCAGTCCCATTTTATCAAGAACATG
The DNA here is from genome assembly GCA_045047095.1 of Desulfuromusa sp. Taxonomy (GTDB): domain Bacteria; phylum Desulfobacterota; class Desulfuromonadia; order Desulfuromonadales; family Geopsychrobacteraceae; genus Desulfuromusa. Next base: position 3,102 of record JASFYS010000222.1, read on the forward strand.
TTCATCCGTCCTGATGCAGCTCAACTAGAAGACTTTACTCCTGATTTTACCATTTATAATGCCGCCAGCATCACCAATAAAAACTGGGAAAAGCATGGCCTGCATTCTGAAGTTTTTGTCATCTTTAATATTGAGAAAAATGTCGCAATTATCGGCGGCACCTGGTACGGCGGTGAGATGAAAAAAGGGATCTTCACGATGATGAACTACTGGATGCCGCTGGAAAAAATTCTTTCCATGCACTGTAGTGCCAATGTTGGTAAGGATGGCGATGTCTGCTTGTTCTTTGGTCTTTCAGGAACCGGAAAAACGACCCTTTCGACCGATGCTGCCCGTAAACTCATTGGTGATGATGAGCACGGCTGGGACGATGAAGGGATCTTCAACTTTGAGGGTGGCTGCTACGCAAAAACCATCGATCTGTCCCCCGAAAGTGAGCCGGAAATTTTTAACGCCATCAAACGCGATGCGCTGCTGGAAAACGTGGTCTACAACGAAGACGGGATCATCGATTATACCGACAGCTCAAAAACTGAAAATACCCGGGTTTCTTACCCTATTGACCATATTAAAAACCATGAACCCACTCTCATGGCGGGTCATCCGCAAAATATTATTTTCCTCACTTGCGATGCTTTTGGGGTATTACCTCCAGTATCCAAACTCAGCAAAGAGCAGGCAATGTATTACTTCCTTTCCGGTTACACGGCAAAAGTTGCCGGAACCGAGCGTGGGATTACCGAACCTCAAGCTGCTTTTTCCGCCTGTTTTGGTGAGGCGTTCCTGCCGCTGCATCCAACCGCCTATGCGAAGCTTTTAGGTGAAAAGATGGATAAGTACCATGTCAATGCTTTCTTGGTGAACACCGGTTGGGTTGGTGGGGCTTATGGTGTCGGCAAACGAATGAGCATCAAAGGGACCCGTGCTTGTGTCAATGCCATTCTTGACGGCAGCATCAAGAATGTTGAATTTGAGGAAACCCCTCTCTTCAACCTGAGTATTCCAAAAGAACTGCCCGGGGTTGATACACACTTGTTGAACCCGCGCAATGCTTGGCCGGATAAAGATCAGTTTGATAAAACTGCCAATAAGCTGGCCGGAATGTTTGTTGCGAATTTTAAGAAATATATCACCGATAATGACAATTTTGATTTCACCCAAGCGGGACCGCAAATTTAGATCAACAGCAGCGCAACGGTTGCCAACTATTCCGCAAAAGTAGTAAACGCGGGGACTGTCCCCAGCTCCACCGGGGGCTGTCCCGGGTTTACGGATCTGAAGCAACGTCGGATCTCGCCGCAAAAGCCCAGCTCCATCGGAGCCTGTCCCAAGAGTTTACGAGCTATGAAACTGTGGTGGTTTGCACCGCGAAAGTTTGGGACAGCTCCCATGCGGGGTCTGTCCCATTTTTGCTGAATAGTTACAATATGTGTAGCCAAAAAAGTAAATTTAATAGAAAAATGAGCGGTCAGCCGATGCTGGCCGCTTTTTTTGTCCCTTTTGAGTTAGATGACTTGACATAAAGTGAAAGAGAAATAATAATTAACAAATAAAAATTAATTGTGGGTAAATTACATGCCTGTTAATAAAAAAATCAATTTGGGTGAGTTTGCGCTGATCGATTGGATTCAGCAGCAGGCTGGTAGGAGTGATCATCTCTCCCTGGGGATTGGTGATGATTGTTCCATCCAGCCTCAACAAGCTGATCAGGATCTATTGACCAGTACCGATTTGCTGATTGAAGGAATCCATTTCCAGCGGGAATGGACCAGCATGTTTGATTTGGGGCGTAAATCAGCTGCAGTGAATATCAGCGATATTGCTGCCATGGGGGGAACACCGCAGTCTTTATTTTTGGGACTTGGACGACCGAAAGGGCTTACTGATACCGAAGTTGAAGAATTCATCTCCGGATTTCTAAAGGAAATCAAAACCCATGGTGCGGTGCTGGCTGGAGGCGATACCTGTCGATCTCCTGGGCCGTTAATGATTGCCGTCACGATTCAGGGGACGGTTGCAACCGCTACGGCTATCACCCGTCAGGGAGCAAGCTATGGGGATGCCATCTATGTTTCGGGTTTTTTGGGGGATAGCGCCCTTGCCCTGCAGCAGTTGCAACACCAGCAGCAACCGGATCCCTATCTGAGTAAACGCTTTCACGTCCCAACCCCACAGGTTATTCTGGGACAGGAATTATCGGAGCGTCAGCTGGCAACGGCGATGGTTGATATTTCCGATGGGTTACTGGCTGACCTTGGACATATTTTAACTGTTTCTGAGGTTGGTGCTGAGCTTAAATTGGCTGAAATACCTCTTTCCAAGTCATTTCAGAACGCACTTGAGTCAGATTCGGCCCTGATTGATCTTGCTCTGGTCGGGGGGGAAGATTACGAGTTGGTGTTCACCTCACCCTTGAAAGATCTGGATAGATATTTTGGAGAAACGCATGCCGTGACCCGGATTGGAGCTATCAGCCAGGAACCTGGTCTCCGGATCCACCAAGTTAATGGTGAACTGTATCACTGTCAGCGAGGCGGATTTGACCATTTTGCCTGATATCGATACAACTTTGGCTGCCGGGGATCTTGATCTCTGCCCTGCAGTTGAAGTTACAGAGGAGCAAAAAGACTTGCATCACACTCCATTTATCGGGAGTGATCTTGACGATACGAGTTACCAATTAATCGCAGAAATATTGTACGAACAGCAGAACTTCCATCTGGAAGGCTACAAAGTGCTGTGTATCAAGCGACGCTTAGCCGCACGAATCAGAGCCGTTGGCTATAATGATTCCGTTGCTTACATTGAGGTACTCCGCACCAGCATTCGAGAACAGGAACAACTTCTGGCAGCATTGAGTATTCATGTGTCGCATTTTTTTCGCAATGAAAGCGTCTTTAAGGTATTAGAAAAACACATATTACCCGAACTGCTGGAAACTTCACGACGGAACCACAGCAAACTGCGGATATGGAGCGTTGGTTGTGCAAACGGGGAGGAACCCTACTCCATGGCTCTCCTCTGTCAAAAGCAACGCAGTAAAGGGGACTTGTTATCGATTGTTGGAACTGACCTGAGCCCGGAGGCTTTAACCCGAGCCAAACGGGGAATCTTCCCTGCCGAACGGGTTCGAAACGTGCCCGGAGAAATGCTGGCAGATTTCTTTTGCCAGGACGAAGATCAGTACCGGTTGGTTGAAGCAGTGCGTGAACAAGTACAATTTTTTCGCCATGACATTCTCTCCGATCAGCCTTTTTATCGGGCTAATCTGGTTTTATGTCGGAATTTATTAATTTATTTTTCCCGTGAACAACAGCAACGGATCCTGGAAATTCTAGCTGCAGTATTGTTACCGGGAGGCTATCTGGTTCTGGGAAGAGCTGAAACCATGGCTTCAAGCTGTCGAAATTTATTTGTCTGCGTTGATCCGGCAGAAAGAATTTACCAACGGGTGCCTGGTGAATGACGTTAGGATGATAAAACCAATTTTCTATTTTATTTGCTAAATATTTCCCCCTCATCCGGGCTCTGGGCCCCTTCTCCTTTATAGTAGAAGGATTGAGCGGAAGGAGAAGAAAATGCGCGTTGAGATCAGTTACAAATTTGTCGTTGGATTCATTGTCGTTGTTGCCTCTGTGGTTCTGCTGAACCTGCTGGTGCCACAAATGCAGATCCCCGAGTGGACCCATCAATGGATTACGATCATTGGAGCCTTGCTGGTCGGGTTGATTTTTGGCTGGATGTTTTCCAAGGCCTTCACCGCTAATTTCAAAATTCTAACAGAAGGGGCAGAGCGCTTGAGTGATGGCGACCTCAGCCGTAAGGTTCGCCTGCGGAAAGGGTTATTTTCTGATGAAACAGAGGATCTTTCCAACTCATTAAACCTGGTGGTTGCCAGTTTGCGCAACCTGGTCGGGCAGATTCGTACCAGCTCAGTTAATGTCAACGAGTTATCCCTGTCTCAGGCAACAACCGCTGAAGAAATGACCGCAACAGCGCATGAGGTCGCGGGATCAATCGAACAGATCAGTCGGGGAGCGGAAACTCAGGCTGAAATGGTTGAACGTGCCTCCAAAGTTATTCGCGAAATGGCTGAGCAGATTGACCTGGTTGCCGCTTCTGCAAGTAACCTGTCGGAGTCAGCAGAAGAGACCACTCTGTCAGCTCGTCAGGGAGAGGGGCTGACCGCAACT
>JASFYS010000223.1:0-14003 GCA_045047095.1 Desulfuromusa sp.
GGTCTGTGGAGCCACACCTTTCTACACTATGCGCCGGATTGTTATTCCACTATTGATTCCCGGTATCGTTTCCGGCTGGATTCTGATGGCGAGTATGTTTCTGCGCGAACTGACTCTTTCGGTTGTCCTCTCCCGACCAGGAACCGAAGTTCTGGCGGTTCAGATTCTCCACTTTGCAGAAGATGGTCTGTGGGGCCCCTTATCTGCCCTTGGGATCATTATGATTTTTATCTCTTCAGCGTTGGTTATTTTAGCAGCAGTTGTTGGCAAGAAGCTGAGCAAGATGGAGGTGGTGAATCAATAGGGAGGAATAATGTATTGTAAAATGAGGATGCTACGATTTCAATATCCTGGATATCGGCGCAAGACGTACCGGAGATAACCCGGAGTACTCATCATCGTTAAGCTAAAAACAGATCATACCCACACTTCAGCATCAGCAACGTCAGCACAAAGCGGAATACCGGTACCACCACCTTGTCAGCATTGTTGATGACCAAACCACTTCCCAGCCAGTTACCACAGATAGCTCCAGCAATAGCCACCATGGCAATCGGCCAGAAGATGCGTCCCTGATAAAGAAAGTAGATAAAGGCGGAAATGTTAGAAGCATAGTTGACTATTCTGGCATTGGCACTGGCTTCTTTGGTACTCATATGGAGAAAAAGCATAAAGGCTAACAATAAAAAAGTGCCGGTTCCTGGGCCAAAGAGTCCATCGTAGCCACCGATAAAGAAACCTGCCAAGGTGGAACGGAAGACAATCTGCTGGCGTGTCAGCTCTGTCTTTATTCCCTGGACTCCCATGTGTCTGGCTTGGAGGTAAAACAGAATCGGAATGATGACCAGCAACAGGGTAAAGATAAGGCTGCGGGAAAGGTAAGTCGAGAGAGAGGCTCCTATGGCAGATCCAACCAAGGCCGCGACAATCGCATAAATAACGGTTTGCCAAAGAATCGTCCCGCTTTTAATATAGCGAAATACAGCAAAGGATGTTCCCGAAGAACTGACACATTTATTGGTGCCCAGAATCAGCTCAGTGGGTATCCCCAGAGCCAGATAGGTTGGCACTGAGATTAGACCGCCACCACCAGCGATAGAGTCAATAAAACCGGCAAAGCCAATCAACATAAAGACAGCAAAATATTGCCAGAGTTCAATTTCCATAAGATTTTATTCCGCAGTAAAAAAGCACCTAGAGTAAAACCCTAAGTGCTTTAAAATTGGTCGGGGCGAGAGGATTTGAACCTCCGACCCCCTCGTCCCGAACGAGGTGCGCTACCAGGCTGCGCTACGCCCCGACATTGTTATTTTCTGGAGTAGGACGATCACTTTTAGCACCACTGATCGTTGAAATCAAGAAATTATGTCGCATTCTAATGCCATTGCAAGGGGGATAGAAGAATGAAACTATTACCTTGTCTTTACCAGATCGCTCCACCCCCAGTTGAGGATGCTTAACTATTTTTACCGCCATCTTTCAGTGAGCACTCTCAATTTGTTTAATGGCAAATGACTTAGCTGACAATATGGTCTATAAAAAGAACAAAACAACAGACGGTTCCTGCTGGAAGCTATCCGTCTTAGATAAATTGTCGACGATACCTTTAAGAAGGCTAAGATTAAATGCGCGATTGCCGAAGGAGCATCTTATGAAAATTGCCATATTGGGACTGGCCCAGACGGGCAAGAAAACCCTGTTCACCTTGCTTACGGGTCGTCCTGTTCCCGCGACTCGCAAACCCGGCGAGGCCATTGAAGGAATTGCACCTATCCACGATGATCGGGTTGATGCCCTGAAGAATCTCTATCAACCCAAGAAGACAACTTACGCTGAAAATCAGTTCGTCCTCTGCCCCGATATTACTGACAGTGGCAGCACGTCACGCCTCTGGATGGACCCGGCTCGACGCTGCGATCTTCTTTGTCTGCTCATTCGGGACTTCGACTCACCCGATATTTTTCACCCCTCCGGCTCGGTGAACCCGGAACGCGATCGGGCGATGATTGAATCGGAACTGCTTCTGGCCGATATGCAGTTAGTGGAAACACGTCTGCAACGGATCGCCAAGGAAAAGAAGGGTGGCCAAACGACAGAGCAAATTCTTGAAGAGGAGATCCTCCAACGCTTCAATAGTGCCCTGGAAGAAGAAAAATTCCTGAGTACGGTCATGCTTGAGCCCCACGAGGAAAAGCTGATCAAAAGTCTGGGTCTGCTGACCCGCACACCACTGCTCTTTGCTTACAACGTTTCCGAGGACGATATTGGTAAGGACTTTGGCTCCGGTGTATTTACTATTTCCTGTGCAATTGAGAGCGAGATTGCCGGCATCGATGATGAGGTGGAACAGCTGGAATTTATGGAGGCTATGGGCATTACCCAGCCCAGTCTCGACCGGATCAACAACGCTCTTTATGACGCTTTGGGTCTCATGAGCTTTTATACCTCTGGCGAAGATGAGTGTCGGGCTTGGACCATCCGCAAGGGATCCAGTGCACCCGTAGCAGGCGGCAAAATTCATAGCGATATCGAGCGCGGTTTTATCCGCGTTGAAGTGATGAAATATGCTGACCTGATGGCTGCCGGTTCCGAGCAAGGAGTCAAACAGGCTGGGAAAATGCAGCTGAATGGCAAGGATTATGTTATCGAGGACGGCGATATTTGCCACTTTCTTTTCAATGTTTGATGGCGTTGTAACAATACCCCTCATCCAGCCTTCGGCCACCTTCTCCCTCAAGGAGAAGGAATAAACTGAAGATTGGCACTAATCAGGTTCTTTTTTGCAAGGATATCTGGACTCTCAACATGGGTAATAAAAAGCAGCGGGAAAGTGTTTTCAAGGAGGCTTGGGACAATATGTCCGAAGACTTTAACAGGTTTATGCCGGAGAAGCTTCGTACCCAAAAAGGGAAGAAAAAATTTGTGCTCTGGTTGTTTATCCTGGAACTGGTCATTTTTGGAGCAATCGGGACGTTTATTTATAAGTGGTGGGTGCAATCATGAGGCCGCCCGGGTGTTTTTTCAGTCAGAAAATTTCGTTTTAATCTCGGGAGCGATATCCATCAACTGACGATTATGCCAACGGCTCAACAGCAGTTGCGCTGCCATAGCTCCAATCAAGGCAAAAAACATATCCCACTGGGTGTCCCAGATATCTCCCTGAGTTCCTAGAAAAGCGGTTGCTGCATCCCCTGAAGATACTGCCGTCCACCATTCCACCATTTCATAAAAAGCACTGAAAGCTAAACAGACACTGGTGACCAACAGGAACAACCATTTGCCCGGCATAAGCGGCGAGCGGCGGAGAAGGATTTCGCGGGTCAGGATGGCAGGAATAAACCCCTGGGCGATATGGCCGATGCGATCATAATGGTTACGGCTGAAATCAAACAGGTCCTGCAGCCAGAATCCGAGCGGTACTTTAGCGTAGGTGTAATGACCACCCAGGATCAGAATTAAAGCATGTAGGCTGAGCAGACAGCAGAGTATCGGGGTCAAGGGGAATCTGTGCCAAGTCAGCAGCAGCAGGATAATACCGACCATCACCGGCACGGTTTCCAGAAACCAGGTCAATTGATCATCGGGCTGATAAAATGATATGCCCAAGGCGGTCAGGACAATTATCAACAGGAACAGGGGCAGGTTTTTCTGCATAAGAAAACTTTCCGTTGTTGGATTTGATAAATCATCGCTGCCTCACGGACTAACTGCAGGAAAATATGAAATTAAGGATAGAATCAAAGCGCAAGCAAGTGGTCACTTATACTATGAGCTGAACCCTGGGTCAAATAGCCACGCTTTCTATGCCAGGTTTATGCATAAGTAGACGCGCTTCCAAGACAACCATGAGGAATTTTGAAAGCACTAAATATAATTATAAATATATATTGACATGCTAATATTTATATACGACTATATCGGTAAAATTTATCTACGTTCGCAGTTCGTAATGATATCATTTCCAGAAAGGAAAAGCTTTATGAAGCGTAAGATTGTTCTCCTTCTTGTTCTTGTTGTTTACATCGGTGTTTCAGCGGTTTTTGCTGCAGAAAAACCAAAAGATCCCAAAAAACAGACTATTTGGAACTTGTATGTTGATTCAAAGGAAGCGTATGCGATGAAGCAGAAACTGGGTGACCAGATGCTTTTTATTGATGTGCGTGATCCAATTGAAATCATGTTTACCGGTTTTACTGATATTGTTGATATAAATATACCTTTCAAAATAGCAAATCGCAGGGTCTGGAATAAAAAGAAACCCGTCTTTCTGGTGGAGCTCAATCCAAACTTTGAAGCAGAAGTAGCTGCAGCGTTAAAAGCACGTGGACTCACAAAAGATGTCCCGGTTGTCATTATGTGCCGTTCTGGTGGAACCCGTGGAGCACCAGCGACCAAGTATCTTGAAAATAAAGGTTATCAGCAGATTTATGTTGTAACTGATGGTTTTGAAGGTGACAAAATTAAAGATGGTGAACGGAAAAACTGGCGTTTAAAGAATGGCTGGAAAAACTCTGGACTCCCCTGGAGTTATAAGCTGAACAAAGAAAAAATGTACTTCCCGCCAGCAAAATAGTTGCACCGAAATATAAACCACCAAAAAACAGGGAAGCGGGCTGCCTCAAATATTGAGACAGCCCGCTTTTTTTGTCTTGCCCCTGGAGAAAATTCCCAGATTCAAGGCAATCAGCTTCTTTATCCCCATCGGGATATCAAGAGTATTGAATTTATGTTATCTTTCCAGCCTTCAAGGTCTATTTTCTTCGGCAAATAAATATTGAACCTGCCATTTAATAACTTTTTAGGAGGCTTTATGACCAAATATCTTGTCTTGCTTGCTCTGGCTATTGCCTTGCTGATACCTTTTCAATCCAGCCCGGTCTTTGCGTATAACCAACCCGCTATCAATCTTGGCTTCACCAGTTTTCTGGATGGTGGACCGCCAGCCGGACCCGGTTTTTATTTTACCGAATATCTGCAGTTCTATACCGCTGATGACTTCGCTGATTTGCCTATTCCCGGGCAGGAAGTTGATGTGTGGGTCAGCCTCAACCAGTTCATTTATCAGTCTGATCAGCCGGTATTGTTTGGGGGTAAGTGGGGTATCGATCTGATCATCCCCATTGTCAGCTTTGATAGTACAATCCTGCCAGATAACGGAACCGGGTTGGGTGATCTGCTGGTAGGACCTTATTTGCAATGGGATATGAAAATGGGGGCTAACGGTCCATTATTTGTTCATCGGATTGAGCTGCAAACCATCTTGCCAACAGGAAAATATGACCAAAATAAAGCCCTGAACCCAGGGAGTAACTTTATTTCCTTTGACCCTTACTGGGCGGCCACCCTGTTTATTACTCCACGATTGACGACCTCGTGGCGACTCCATTATCTCTGGAATGCTGAGAACGACGATACCAATACCCAAGCAGGGCAGGCTTTTCACGCTAACTTCAGCGTTGCCTACGAAGTTATCCCTAAAACCTTGCGCCTTGGTATTAACGGTTATTATCTGAAACAATTCACCCGTACCCAGGTTAATGGCAGTGATGTTTCCGACAAGGAAAAAGTGTTCGGGATCGGTCCTGGTGCTCTGATCCATCTGGGCAAAGATAATCACATTTTCATCAATGCTTATTTTGAAACCGCAACTGAATATCGTCCCGAAGGAGAACGTTATCAAGCACGCTGGGTGCATCATTTTTAATTGAAAAAAAGGGGGATTCTTCCAACTGACAGCATTAACGCAATAGTTGGAGAGCATCCTCGGTGGCCGCTTCCAGAACTCCGGCATGAGCAGCCAGATCAAGAACCGTAATCCGTTCGCGAATTGCACGACTGTTCATGGCGGCCAGGATAAATTCCTCCTCCGTTAACCTGAAGGCTTCAAGGTTAAATGGGGCTCCGGTTCGGGCAAATAGATCGGCAAAGTATTCGGGGGATTGAACGTGGCGGAAGAGGGTTTGTAGCTCAGTCCATTTTTCTGGTAACAGGGTATCGAACTGTAGCAGCGCTTTACGTTTCCTCTGAAATTGTTTAGCAACTTCTTCGGCATAAAGACCCCATATCGCCGGAATATCTGCTGCTGTTGCGGCAAATAATCCCTCTGCTTTTCGGGGCAGATCTTCTGCTTCCAGTTCTCTTAAACGCCGATAACAAGCAGTTGACAAGATAATCCCGACGCCCACCTGCAGGCCATGAAGTTCCGGCTCGCGTCCGGTAATCGGCTCGCGCATATCCCAGAAATGGGAGACAAGATGTTCACCACCTGAAGCAGGGGCACTTGACCCGGCCAAACTCATCGCGACACCCGATATCAGCAGCCCGTGGAATAATCCCATCACTGCGGATTTATCGCCCCGACCGATCTCCTCAGCATGTTCGGAATATCTCTTCTCCACGGTCGTCATCATTGCTGCAGGAAGGGCACAGTAACTGCCACTGAATAACAATGATTCACACTGCCAGTCGATATCAGAAACTACTTTGGCCAAAACATCGCAAAATCCGGCCTGACGCAGTTTGAGCGGGGCATTCTGGATCACTTCAGGAATCGCATAAATTCTTTTTGGTGGAGTGGCTGGAAGAGTGCGCTTCACTCCCCTGACTTTGATAGCAGCAATCCCGGAGGTGTAGCCGTTCATCGAAGGGGCGGTCGGCATGCACCAGAAATCAATCTGATCTTCACTGGCTGAATATTTTCCCAGGTCATTGACTGTCCCTGAACCAACCGAAATAATCAGCGCTATACCCTGATCGAGATTTCGTACGATATCAATCAGAGTGGCGGTAGCGATAGGGTTGGAATCGAACTGATGGGTGGTCAGATTGATCTTCTCAGCTCGCAACCGCTGTTCCAGATCGGCTCCGGCAACTGCATAGGTTTCTGGATCAAACAGCAGTAAAACCGAGCGATCCCCATACGCAGCACGACAATCTTCTGCCATGATCTGTGCGGCATCTTCACCAGAATAGAGGGTAACTTCAGGGGCAGGATGTACGCCACCGCAGGTACAGCCAGCTTGACAGGTTTTGGCATCAACAATGCGGGGATGGTTGCGGGATTTTGCACTCATCAGTTATTTCTCCCGCTCAACCAGACCTTTGACAAACCAGCGTTGCATGAACAGCACTACCAGAACCGGTGGCAACATGATGATCAATGCTCCAGCCATGGCAATGTGCCAATCGGGTGGATCTTCAGGCGATGGCAATAAATGCTGCAGGCCAATAACGGCGGTCGTCATCTTCGGATTCGTGGTAATCAGCAGCGGCCAGAGATATTGATTCCAACCATAGACAAATTCGATAACCACCAATGCGGCAATATTAGTTTTAGACAGGGGAACCAGAATCTTCCAGAAAAAAGTCATTGGTGAAGCACCATCCATTTTTGCGGCTTCACAAAGTTCTTCGGGGATGGTGAGGAAAAACTGCCGGAATAAAAAAGTACAGGTTGCGGAAGCTGTCAAAGGGAGAATCAACCCGGCGTAGCTATCCAGCAAGCTGAATTCCAGACTCACTTCAATATCATGACCAGCAAACCAGCTGATAACGCTGTTCAGCCCCAAAACATCCCAAAGACCTTGTAGGGGGCCAAACAAGTTTGCGGCCATTTCGTAAGTTGGCAGGATGCGGACTTCAACCGGCAGCATCAGAGTACAAAAAACGGCAGCAAACGCAACGGTACGGAGTCGATAATCGAAATAAACAATCGAAAAAGCCCCGAACAAAGAGACAACAATTTTACCGAACGTGATCCCACTTGCCATAATAAAGGAATTGAACAGTTGGTTCCCAAGATCTCCCCGGTTCCAGGCTTCACTGACATTGTTAAGCAGCTGATCTCCCGGAATCATCGACATTGGCACCCGGGAAACATCTTCAAGCGACAAAGTTGCGGCAATGATTGCATATAGGATCGGAAAACCAACAATCACAATCCCAATAATCAGGGATGCATAGGTGAATAAATCAAGTTTTGGCGTCTTTTCAACCATCATAATCGTGTCCTACCATGCGTCACAGGTCACCCTATGCTGTATAGTTGACTTTACGTTCTATATATTTAAACTGCAGAACCGTAATCAGAATAATTAAACCCATCAACACAACTGACTGTGCCGATGAAGAACCGAGGTTCAAACCAATAAATCCATCTTGATAAACCTTATAGACCAGAATATTGGTGGAACCGCCCGGACCACCCTGGGTGACCGCGTGAATGATGCCAAAGGACTCAAAGAATGAAAAAATGATCGTCATGACAGTTACAAAAAACATGGTTGGTGAAAGTAACGGGAAGGTAATGGTCCAGAAACGACGAAACGGGCTGGCACCATCGATTGCCGCCGCTTCAATCAGCGAGCGGGGAATTGCCTGGAGTCCCGCCAGAAAAAATACAAAATTATAGCTGATGTTTTTCCACGCGCTGGCCATAACAATCATCAGCATGGCGTTTGAGCTTTTCAACAACGGATTCCAGTCGATACCAAACCAGTTTTCCATGCCGATTGCCACCACTCCATAGGAAGGGTGAAGCAGGAACAGCCAGAGGATTCCCGAAATTGCCGGGGCGATGGCATAGGGCCAGATGAGCAGAGTACGGGTTAGAGTCGTGAGTTTCAACACCCGGTTGGCCATACTGGCCAGAAACAGACCGCAGGCAATCGAAACAATAGCAACTGAGCCACTGAACAGCAGGGTCGTTAAAATTGATTTCAGGTAAAGGGGATCTTTAAACAGAGCAATATAGTTATCAAACCAGACAAACTTGGTGCGAAACCCAAAAGGATCACTCACCTGAAATGAGGTAATTATCCCACGTATCGCCGGCCAGTAGAAAAAGGTTAAGGTGATCAAAATCTGCGGTAGGATCAGCAGATAAGGGAGAGATCGGGTTTTGAAGTATGAACGTTTTATCAACATAGCTGGATACTATCACAAATTCAGGAGCATCCTCAATATGAGGATGCTCCTGAGATTAAGGTTAAAAACCTACCAACAGATCATAAAATGGTTCAACAATTATTTATAGATTCTTTCAAATTCACGTAGCTTAACGTTACTTCTGGCAACAGCGTTATCCAGTGCCTGCTGCGGTGTTTTTGAATCGTTCCAAACGAGCTCAAGCTCTTCGTTGATAATATTGCGGATCTGAATGAAGTAACCCAACCGCAGACCCCGGGAAATTTTGGTTGGGGTCCGGCGGGTCAACTGCTTGATACCAACTTCCTGAAATGGATTTGCAGCGTAGTAGCCATCAGCTTTAAGCTTATCATAAGCTTTCAGGGTAATCGGGAAATAACCGGTTTGTTTATGCCAGTAGATCTGGGATTCATTTTTGGCTAAGTGCTTCAAAAATGCAGCAATGCCGGCATAATGATTCTTTGGCAAACCCTTGAAAATCCACAATGAAGCCCCACCAATGATACTATTCTGCGGCTCTTTCATCCAGGATTCTACGGGAAGCGGAGCAACATCCCAAGTGAAGTCTTTGACCGCTTTTTTCAGCTTTGCAATGCCACTGATTGAATCAATATAAACACCGGCATTCTGTGCGATAAACTCAGATTTTGGACCTTGATATTTCTGTCCACCATAATAAAAACGTTTGTCGCCCATCCATCTCTTTAGTCGGGTAATATGATTGACAACTTTATCGTTATTGATCATCAGTTCGGTATCGAGACCTTCATAACCATTTGCTTTGCTGGCAAAAGGGATATTATGGATGGCACTGTAGTTTTCCACCTGAGTCCAAGATTGCCAAGCAGTAACGAGACCACCCTCGACTCCGGATTTGACCAGTTTACCGGTAATTTCACCCAGTTTATCCCAAGTGATCGGCTTATCTTTAGACAGCATGGGAATCCCAGCTTTCTTAAACAGGTCAACATTATAATACATCACCGGAGTTGATGAGTTGAATGGCATCGACATCAGATTGCCATCGGCATTCATGTAATAGGAAAGTACTGGCTGCAAGTACTGCGACCAATCAATTTTGTAACCATTGTCTGCCATCAGTTTATAAACCGGGTAAATAGCTCCAGACATCATCATCGTTTGGGTTCCAACTTCAAAAGATTGCAAAATATCGGGTTGTTTTCCTGCCCGTACAGCAGCGACCCCGGCATTGACGACTTCATCGTAAGAGCCTTTGTAAGTCGGTATTACTTTATACTCGGACTGAGAATTATTGAACTGATCAACAATATGCTGTACCACTTCACCGCGTGCGCCGCGCATTGCATGCCACCAATTGATTTCAATCGGCTTTGCAAATGCTGATCCAGCAAAACTGATCAGCAGACCTACTGCCATAGCGAGCCAAAAGCATTTGATCTTTGACATTTTGTCCTCCTCAAATTGGTTAGGATGTTGACAGACTCAACATAAATTCTTGCAAGCAACAGTTTGATGGTGCAGAGTGTTCGACACACAATGTCTGTACTCTCAATACTCCAAGTAAAGACTAATAAAACCGATTCGTCAATGTCTCGCTGTAAAAAAAAACATAGAATTTAATGGGAATAATAAATAAAATAGTTGATCCTTATAAAAAATAATCAATCGCTAATAATTTTAACCGGTTGAAAGTTCTTTTCTTGGCGGAGTTTCTGTTCATGGCTAATGTAATTTTAAAAGACCTTTTCAAAAAATATGGCAAACTGGAAGTTGTCCACGGGATTAATCTGAACATTATTGACAAGGAATTTGTCGTTTTTGTCGGTCCGTCAGGATGTGGCAAATCTACGGTTCTAAGAATGATCGCCGGGCTAGAAGATATAACTGCTGGAACCATTGAAATTTCTGACCGGGTTGTCAACGATGTTGCACCGAAAGACCGGGATGCTGCGATGGTGTTTCAGAACTATGCCCTTTATCCCCATATGAACGTCTATAAAAATATGTCTTTTGGTCTGACTTTGAGAAAAATGCCGAAAGATGAAATTGAAAAACGGGTTCGGGAAACAGCAAAAATCCTGGAACTTGAAGACTTTCTGTTCCGCAAACCTCATGAGCTATCCGGAGGGCAACGACAGCGGGTTGCCATGGGACGAGCCATTGTTCGCCGCCCCGCCGTTTACTTGTTCGATGAGCCACTTTCCAACCTTGATGCCAAATTACGCACCCAGATGCGCTTGGAGATCAAGTTACTCCACCAACAAGTTCAAAATACGATTATTTATGTCACCCATGATCAGGTTGAAGCGATGACTCTGGCAAACCGGATCATCGTTATGCGTGATGGCAATATTGAGCAGGTTGGCACCCCGATGGAAATATTCCAGAACCCAGCTAATGCATTTGTTGCCAGCTTTATGGGCTCTCCGCCAATGAATCTACACCCGGCAACTATTGTCAAAAGCGGTGATGGACTCAATCTCAAACTGAGCGAGCAATTAGAAATTCCGATCCCAAAGAAAGAAAACAATGTCCTAACCGATGGCCAGAAGGTCATCATGGGGCTTCGAACCGAAGACCTATTTGTTGTCCAGGCTGATGATAAGAACAAGGCGGAAGTAACTTTCACCACCGATGGTACCGTCACAATAGTCGAACCGTTGGGCAATGAAACCAACCTTCATATGGATATTCAGGGAGCTAACCTGATTGCCAGGGCTGACGGGCGGCGCATTTTTTCTGCTGGAGAGCAATTGCAGATGATTCTTGACCTGACCCATCTGCATATTTTTGATGCGGAATCAGAGAAGTCAATTTACTAAGAATTCTGTCTGGAAATGAGTATGGAAAACACTTCAGTTTCTCTTTGTTGTATTGGCACCGGTGACGCTTTTGGTAGTGGTGGCCGCTTGAATAGTTGTTTCCACCTTAACTTTCCAACTGGACAGATGTTGATTGATTGTGGCTGTTCCAGCTTGATTGGCATGCAGCGTTGTGGAGTGATTCCTGCTGAGATTGATACCGTCGTCATCAGTCATCTGCATGGTGATCATTTCGGTGGAATCCCCTACTTATTGCTGGAAGGGAAATATGCCAGCCAGCGAGCCAGGCCTCTAACCCTGATCGGGCCACGGGGATTACGGCAGCGGGTTGAGGCGGTAGCCGAGGCACTCTACCCTGGAATGCTTGGTAAAAAAACCAGCTTTCCGGTTGAATATCAATTGCTTAATCCCAAAGAATCTTTACAGGCAAATTCTGCCAGAATTGAGTGTTTTCACGTCAAACATGGAAGCAGTCAGCAGGTTTATGGTTTACGTGTTGAGGTTGCCGGAAAGGTTGTCAGCTATACCGGTGATACCGAATGGACTGATAATCTGATTCCTCTAGCGCAAGGGAGCGATCTCCTGCTTGCTGAATGTTTTGCCTATGATCAGCCGGTTCCCTCACACTTGGACTACCAGACATTGCTGCACAAGAAAAAACAACTCGATTGCCGCAGACTGATGCTGACCCACATGGGGCCGGAAATGCTGGAGCGACTTGATCTGCTTGAGCTGGAGACAGTCAACGACGGAGATATTATCTCGCTTTAAAAGATCAAATAATAACTATATCTCTGGAGGGGAGTCCTTTTGTTGAAACAGCTAGCAAGAATAATTCTGATAAGTATCCAACTGTTACTCCTGGTCGCCTGTGGCGGGAGTGACAATTCTCCGTCAGCGGTTACTCTGCCGGTGACACCAGCGGCGCGATATCCTGCCGAAAGTCAGTTCACCCCTGTTCCCACCAGCACCACAATGGTCAGACCCGACTATCTCAACTTTTCGACTGATCCCGAGTTTAATACTAAAGTCGTCAGAATTACCGACAAGGATGTCTTTGAGGCTCATGGAGATCTTCAGGGTTATGTTAATTATCATCCGACCCATTCCTACCCTAAAACTCAGTCCTGGAACAGTGATGGCAGCTATATAAGAATTCAACATACTTTGGTTGATGGAAATACTTACGAGATAATCAAGAATATCGGTGGATCTATCTATGAAAGAAAGTGGTCACGGCTCAATCCAAAAATACTCTATGGTATTGACCATGATGCCGATAATTTCAATTTTGTCAGACAAAATGTGGACACTTTGCAAGTCGATATCCTGATCAGTTTTTCAAGAGCCGATTATGATGAGGTCTTGGTGGGCCCCTGGGAAGGGACGATAACTTTTGATGATCGACTTGTTGCTTTAACCGCATGGAAAGATCACAACTTGACAATTATTATCTACAATATTCCTGATAACCAGATTATCTCTCAAAGAATCTTCCCCGGTTTATGGCATCAGGATAATCTTGATTGGGTCTCCATCTCACCATTGGGGAATTATGTCCTGATGAACTGGGAAACAGATCCAGATAACCCTGCTTCTGATAACCGCAGCGCTATTGACCAATATGATCTCAATCTTAACTACTTGGGAGAGCTGGCGAACCAGGGTCAACATGGAGATATGGGTCTTGATGGGAACAACCAGGAGGTTTATGTCCAGTTTGAATTTGGAGGGGAGCAAAGGGGTCTCTGGTCTTATCGTTTGAGTGATGGTCACCGGACACGCCTTTTGCCCGATAAGTATAATGGTGGGCACGTGTCATGTAAAAATTACCGGCGCCCGGGTTGGTGTTATCTGAGTACAAAACAAGAGGGCTATCGAGAGGTATTTGCGTTAAAACTGGATGGGAGTGGCGTTGTTAACCGATTTGCCCAGACGCATGAGTCAGATAGTGTCAGCTCTTACGGAGCACCCAATCCGGAAGGGACAAAGGTCTTATTCAAAAGTGATTGGGCTGGCACAGTAGAGCTTGATTCTTTTGCCGTTGAACTTGACTGACTTTCGACGTATATCGAATATGGAGTTCTAAAATACAAAAAAGGGCAGCCAATAGGCTGCCCTTTTATCTTTTTTGCGGAGTTTTTCTTTTAGTTTTTAACCGATACGGCTTTCCGTCCACCTTGCTTGACAGCAGCTTTGGTCATACCGAACAGGGTCAATACCGCTGGAACCAGTTGAGCAACAATTAACAGCGCACAGAAACCAACAAACAGA
>JASFYS010000224.1:0-17296 GCA_045047095.1 Desulfuromusa sp.
AAGAATTAATTACTTAGTTATTTCAACTAGATATAAAATAACATCGCTAGCTCGTGGCGAGGAGATATCTGAATAACGGAGGAATATTCCTGTCTGACAGAAATATTCCTGCAGGACAGGAATTCTGCTGAAGAAAAAAGATTGTGAGTGCGGGTGTTTTAGGGGAATAAGGGGAATATACAACCATACTCGAACGGGGGCTGTCTCAGGCTTTTGCGGTGCGAACCAGTGCAGTTCCATGGCTCGTAAAATCTTGGGACAGCCCCCGATGACCCTGGGGACAGTCCCGATTTTACTACAATATTGCTTAAACTAGTGCCATTCGGGAAAGCTTTTAACTGTGCAGTTACTCTATTGGTGGCTTGGCTTTAAATGGAACCAGCAGAATCTGAATCCGCCGATTCTGGGCACGACCTATAGTCTCTTCATTGCTAGCGACGGGTTGGTATTCACTGTGACCAGCAGCGATCATCCGTTCTCCCGGCAGACCAACTTTGTCCTGTAAAAAATGAACAACACTGGTGGCTCGAGCGGTTGAAAGTTCCCAGTTAGAAGGGAAGCGTTCTTTTAATCGTTCACTGATCTGGACGTTATCGGTATGTCCGGCTATTTGTAATGCTTTGTCGGGAAATTTGCTCAGGACATTACCTAGAGTTTTAAGAACCTTTTGACCTTCTTTTTTGATGACTGTTTTGCCGGAATCAAACAGAATCTTGTTAAGCAGGTTGACAGAAAGCTGCCCCTCAAGGTTCGATATTGTCAGTTCCCCCCGTTTAATCTCATCTTCCAGGGCTCCTACGAGTTGATTGTAGGTGTTTCTGACCTTTGCCAGCCGTGCTTCACGAGCAATTTTCTCTTTTTCCAAGGCGCGCTTTAACTCTTCGACTGTAACCAGGAGCCGATCATTGGTTTGCTGCATATCAACTAACTGTTGCTGCTGTTGCGTCAGGCTTCCCTCCTGACGTTCCTGATTGGCATACGCTGCCAGCAAATCACGTTGGAGTTTGGAGTTTTGCTGCAGAGCTTCGACCAGCCGGGCGTTGAGTTTGGATAAATCATTATGCAGGTTTTTTTTATCCTGACGTAATTGATCGTTTGTAGCCGATAAAGTATTCACGTCACGCGTGAGTAAGTCCGCTTCATTGACCTTTTGCTGGAAGGTGTTTTTACTGACGCAGGCACTCAATGCCAGGGATAGCCCAAGCAGTAGAATTATTAATAGTCTTTTCATTTGGCTCTCCTTCTTTAAATTAGTGATCAGCTGCCGGCTTTTTGCAAGTGTATCATCAGATGTCTTCATGAAGGATATATTTTTACCACAAGTGACGGAAATGTAAAGGAGATTTGCTCCAGCTAAACCAGTGTTTTCGGTTGCGGGAGTTATAACCATTATGCTATAAATTGGGCTCTTTTCTAGCAAATATTCTACTATGTTTACGGGTTTTTTGCTCTTCTGGAGTCTTATCGGATGCAGTTTGAAATTGAGCGTATTGTGCGTACGGCACTGACTGAAGATATCGGACTTGGTGATATAACGACCGAGGTTACGGTGGCCTCCGAGACCGTTGCGCGCGCTGATCTGGTTGCCAAAGAAGATTTCACTCTGGCTGGAATTGATGTGGCCGCCAAGGTTTTTCACCTCCTTGACCCGGATGTCAAATTTGAAAAGATTTTTGTTGATGGGCATTCTGTGCGTAAAGGAGAAGTGCTTGCCTGGTTGAAAGGGAAGGCTGCCGTATTGTTGCAGGGGGAGCGGGTTGCCCTCAATTTGTTGCAGCGAATGAGTGGAATTGCCAGCTTAACAGCTAGTTATGTCGCTGAGGTAGAAGGGACAAATACACGCATTGTTGATACCCGTAAAACGGTTCCCGGTCTGCGGGCATTGGATAAATATTCAGTTCGGATGGGTGGTGGTCGTAATCACCGGATTGGTCTGTTTGATGGTGTTCTGATTAAGGAGAATCACATTGCGGCGGCTGGGGGTATCCGTGCTGCTATTGAGCGGGCAAAACAACAGCTTCCCCATACCCTCAAAATTGAAATTGAAACCCGTGATTTGGCCGAGGTTGAAGAAGCATTAGGAGCCGGGGCTGATATCATTATGCTTGACAATATGAGCTTGGAGCAGATGCGGCAGGGTGTTGATCTGATTGCAGGAAGAGCTCTGGTTGAAGCTTCTGGTGGGGTCAGCCTGGAACGCGTTCGTGATATTGCTGAAACAGGAGTCAATATTATCTCCGTAGGTGCATTGACCCATTCAGTCAGGGCTGTAGATATTTCGATGTTATTTAAATAATTCTTGCAAAAGTTCCTATAGCCGACTGGAAATTCAGTGACATCTTGCGGAAAAATTCTCAGTTTATTACGTGCTTCTTCCGAGCAATATATGTCGGGACAGGAAATCAGTGGTTTTCTGAATATTTCCAGGGCGGCCGTATGGAAACAGGTTAAGGTGTTACGTGAGTTAGGTTTTGAAATTGAATCCAAACATTCTCAGGGATATCGGTTGTTGACTGCTCCCGATCTTTTATTGGCTGCTGAAATTGAGAACGGACTGAATTGTCAGTTGGTTGGTCAGTCTGTTATTTCTTTTCCAGAGACGGATTCAACTAATCTGCAGGCAAGGCGGTTGGCCGAAGATGGCGGCCTTGAAGGTACAGTGGTTGTTGCTGACCGACAAAGCGCCGGCCGAGGTCGTCTTGGTCGGCACTGGGAATCTCCTTCTGGAGTCAATCTTTATTGCTCTATCCTTTTACGTCCCGAAATCCCTGTTCAGCAAGCCCCCCAATTAACCTTTCTGTCTGCCGTTGCCGTTGCCGAAACCTTGAACAATGTTTGTCAGTTGTCTGCCCAAGTTAAGTGGCCGAATGATATCCTTGTCAATGGTGCTAAAATTTCGGGATTGCTGAATGAAATGAGCGCCGAGACAGAACAAATCCATTTTGTTATTCTCGGGATTGGTATTAATCTGAATATGACCAGTGACCAATTTCCTCAGCAACTTAATTATCCAGCGACTTCAGTACTTTTAGAGACAGGACAACCCGTTGATCGGCTTTTTTTTCTACGAACATTTTTGCAATGTCTGGATTCATATTATCTTGAATTTCTCCAGGAGGGTTTTATTCCGATCCGCCGCCGCTGGGAAAAACTGTGCAATATGATGAATATACGAGTTGAGGTTAATCAGCAGACTAGGAAGCTTCAAGGAACCGTTGTCGGGTTAGATCCTGAAGGGGCACTGCGGTTGCAACTGGATAATGGTCACGTTGAAAGAATCCTGGCCGGGGATGTGCATCCTGTCAATAAAATGAAGCGGGAGTAGAATCGTATTATGTTGTTGGTTATCGATGTAGGAAATAGCAACACGGTTCTCGGCATTTTTGATGGCGAGAGGTTAGTCAAAGACTGGCGGGTTGGAACTGATAAGTACCGAACTATCGATGAATACGCGATGTTGATCAATGATTTGTTTCGTTTGTCAGACCTGAAATTTTCAGATCTGAGCGATGTGATTATTTCGAGTGTTGTGCCACCGATGCTGGATACCATTGCGGGCCTCTGTAAAAAATATTTTCAATTGATGCCACATATTGTTGGTCCGGGAATGAAGACGGGTATGCCGATACAGTATGATAATCCCCGTGAGGTTGGTGCAGATCGCATTGTTAATGCTGTCGCTGCCTATGAAAATTTCAGGTGCGGGCTGATTGTGGTTGATTTTGGTACGGCAACTACCTTTGATGTGATTTCCCCGGATGGCAGTTATCAAGGTGGCGCCATAGCTCCCGGTGTGGGAATTTCCTCTGATGCTCTATTTGCACGGGCAAGTAAGTTGCCCCGGGTTGGCTTCTCACGTCCAGATCAGATTATTGCTAAAAATACCGTAAATAGTATGCAAGCAGGGATTTTTTATGGCTATGTCGGGTTGGTTGAGGGGATTGTCAGCCGCATGAAAAAGGAGTTATCCGAGACCCCTAAAGTAATTGCAACAGGTGGACTGGCGGCACCGATCTCCGCAGCAACGAACTGTATTGATCAGGTGGAACCCTTTTTAACTTTGGAAGGATTACGCATACTCTACGAAAGAAACCGGAATTAACCTTCAGACCCTGTTATCTGGACGTCATGACGTCGATGAAATGGAGGGCTGCTGCTGCGGACATCCGTGGCAGGCTTTTTCTTGAAAAGGAGAGATTCATGGGTAAGTACGACACAACAAAACTGAGAAACCTTGGAATTGTGGCGCATAACAGCGCCGGTAAAACTTCGCTGGTTGAGGCGATTTTATTCAATACGGGTATGACTGACACCTTGGGAAAGGTGGATAATGGGACGTCTTCAATGGATTTTGAGGCAGAGGAAATTAAGCGTAAGGCGACCCTCAGTGCCAGTTTGAATCATTGCCGCTGGAATGATTACAGTTTGCATATTGTTGATACTCCTGGAGTCAGTAACTTTCTGCATGATACTCGGCGTTGCCTGCGGGTTCTTGGTGGAGCTGTGGTGATTGTCTCGGCGATTTCCGGGGTAAAGTCACAAACTATTCAAATCTGGAAATGGTGCGATAATTTTGAGGTTCCCCGGATTGCTTTTGTTAACAAAATGGATAAAGAACGCGCCGACTTCCTGAAAGCCGTTGATGATATGGAAAAATCTCTTGGCGCTCGTGCAGTGGTTGTGACTATGCCGATTGGTGCTGAAGAAGATTTTAAAGGGATCATTGATTTGGTTCGGATGAAGGCTAAAATCTACCAATTCGATGGACAAGGGACTTACGAAGAAGTCGATATCCCGTCGGAATATCAGGAAGAAGCAGATCGTTTGCATGAGCAACTGCTTGAAGCGGTTGCTGAAGCTGACGATGATTTGATGGAAAAATATCTTGAAGGGGAAACCTTAAGCGAAGAAGAAATTTTGTCTGGACTGCGCGAAGGAACCTTGACGGGAGTCTTTACTGCAGTGTTATGTGGTAGTGCAACTGCTAACATCGGGGTGCGCCAACTGCTTAATTATATTGTGACTTGCCTGCCATCGCCGGTCGACAAAGGAACTCAGGTTGGAGTTAAGCCCTATACTGATGAAGCGGTTGAACGTCATCCCAGTGAAGATGACCCTTTCTCTGCAATGGTGTTTAAAACCATCAATGACCCCTATGCGGGTAAGTTGACGCTGATGCGACTTTATTCAGGGACTTTGTCGGGTGATACCGTCGTGTATAACCCGAACAAAGATGAAAAAGAGCGCATCAACAATATCTTTAAACTTGAAGGAAAGAAACAGTCTGCAATCGATTTAGCTGCTGCAGGAGATATTATTGCTGTTCCTAAGCTCAAGGTTACGTCAACAGGTGATACTCTTTGCGATTTAAAACAACAGGTTATGTATGAACCACTTGTCCCGCTTAAACCGATTATTTCTTTTGCTCTGGAAGGAAAGAATAAAGGGGATGAAGATAAGGTTTATACCGGGTTACAGCGATTGATGGAAGAGGATCCAACCCTACGGATAACCCGTGATGCAGAGACCAAGGAAATGGTTCTCTCTGGTATGGGGCAAATCCACCTTGAAGTTGCAGTCGAACGACTCAAACGTAAATATGGTGCTGAGGTTGTTTTGAAGGAACCAAAAGTTCCTTATCGTGAAACCATCAAGCTTTCAACCCAGGTTCAAGGTAAATATAAGAAACAATCAGGTGGCAAGGGGCAGTTTGGGGATGTCTGGATTGAGGTTAAACCGCTTCCTCGCGGTAGTGGTTATGAATTTGTCGACAAAGTCGTTGGTGGGGTCATACCACGAAACTATATTCCTGCGGTCGACAAAGGAATCAGTGAAACAATGAAAACGGGCCCGTTAACAAAGAATCAAGTCGTTGATGTCCAGGTGACCTTGTATGATGGTTCACACCACTCTGTTGATTCATCCGAAATGGCTTTTAAGGTTGCTGGCTCTATGGCATTCAAGAAGGCTATGGACGTGTGTAAGCCAGTCCTTCTCGAACCAATTATGGCGATTGAAATTACTGTTCCTGATGATTGCATGGGTGACGTGATTGGTGATCTTAACTCCAGACGTGGTAAGGTTGTCGGTGTGGAACCACAGGCTAATAGTCAAGTTATCCGTGCTGAAGTGCCGATGGCTGAAGTTCTCAGGTATGCTCCTGAACTGCGTTCAATGACTTCAGATCGTGGCATGTTCTCTATGGAATTCAATAAGTACGAAGAAGTACCAACGCACCAGACGGCCAAGATTCTGGAAGATATGGCTAAGGATTGAGAAAAACTCCGGGACACCACCGCAACTGGTGTCCCGGTTCTCGTATAAAACACAGGAGTCTGGAATATGGCTGTGGATGAACAGGACGTTCCAGTATCGATTGACAACCCCGCCGTGAAAGCTGGCAGAGCGGCAAGGCAGGGAAATAAACAAGAAAGACTTGAGTCTCTGCTGCTTGATGACTCTGACCCCACTCAATCTGTTGACCTTCTTGCTGCACAGGAGGTGAGAGTTGTCAGCGCCGGGAAGGGCAGGCAATTTGGAGCATTGCTCGGGTTGTTGCTGCTCTGCGTTCTTCTTCTGGGCACCGGATATTACTATTTGAGTCCTCCCCCGGTATTAAAGTCGTCTGCAAAGCAACTGCTCCTTTATGTCTCACCAAGGCTCCCTGTTCCTGTACGGCCGAATCCGAACCCGTCCACTGGAGTGACCGCTGCTCAAGAAATTCCTGTTCCTGAACCAGTCGTGACAAAAGCTCCCGCAGTTTCTCCGCTTGTTAATAATGCTATCCCTCTTTTTACTGTCACTGTTGGCCCCTTTGTCAATACGGTTGAATTAGAGCAGGCTACTAATCAATTACAAGAGCTCGGTCTGAAACCACAAAAAAAAACCGGGCGCGGCCTAGTCACAATGATTCGCTTATTGGAAGGGATTTATCCAGCAGAGGAAGCACGGATGCATTTAGCAGCGCTTAAACAGGATGTCAAATCAGCATTTTTACTTCCAAATGGAGATGGATTGGCTGTGTACGCTGGATCTTTTCACCAGGAAGACCGCGCACGACAGATGCAGGGTGATTTAGCACAGAAGAAAGTTAATGTGACTCTTGTTGATAGCAGAATTTCTATGAATGGGACTATGCTTGTAGCTCTCCAGGCTGATCAGCAGACTGCCGGTGAGGTTGCTGCACATATCTCCAGTTTTGGATTGCAGACACAGGTGATAAAGAAAAAGTGAGGTATGCTTGACTGAAGCACATGAAGGAACCGAAAAGGTTCAGATAGTCATTCCGGCAGAAGTTGCCAAGATCATGAGTAAATGGGGTGGCCACAGTGTCCGCCTGGCAGCGGCTCGTGGTGCGTTACCGATGTCTGGCCATAATCTGGTCACCGTTCTGTTCGTCTTTTATCATGGTGAAAACCCGGAACTTAAGGAAGAGGCACTGAGTACCCTTAAAATGTTACCGGCGCAGATTTTGTTGGCTGCACTGAGCCAGGTAGAGTTGCACCCCTCAATTATTGATTTTATCGTAAAGTTGCGTTTCCACGATTCAGTTGTTATGCAGGCGGCATTGGCGCATCGGATGACCGGGATAAAAAGCCTGTTGTTTCTGGCTGAGAATAGCTCTGGTGATGTGTTGGACATGCTTGCGCATCATGACGAAATCTTGCGGAAGACAGACGTATTACGAACTGCGATTATCAACAATATCCATGCTGACAAAGTTACCAAACAGCGCCTTGGTTGGGTTGAACCGATCGTAGCGCCAGAACCAGAACCCGCAGAGGAATCAGCTTCCGAACCTGATCCCGCAGAAGAGGATGGTGAGGACGATTCTCTCGAAATTGAAGAATTTGAGAAGGAGGTACTCTCCAAATATCAGGAACTGCAAGAGATGACAGTTGCTGATAAAATTAAAATGGCACTGACCGGTGATAAAGAGTGGCGAACCTTATTGATCCGTGAATCCAATAAACAAGTTAATACTGCTGTATTGAATAACCCACGTATTTCCGAAGGTGAAGTTTTAATGGTGGCAAAAAATCGCGGCAGCAGCGATGAATTGATCCGCATTATCCTCCTCAATCGGGATTGGGTAAAACTGTATGAAATGAAAAAAGCACTGGCTATTCATCCACGCACCCCATTACAGAAGGCAATGCGCTACATGACATTCTTATCTGGAAAAGATATCAAAGAACTGGCCAAGAGTCGTGACGTGGGGCAGGCTATTGTCAACAATGCCAAGCGGATGTTGATGACTAAAAAACGCTAACGTGACAAAAGAATTAAAGGAGTCGCCGATGACAGCTGAAATTTATCGGGTTGGAATATTGACCCTTTCTGATAAAGGTTCTTGTGGTGAACGGGAGGACAAAAGTGGTCCACTTCTGGCTGAATTAGTCTCCGGACTGGGAAACGTCGTTCGTTATCAAGTGATTGCCGATGAGCAAGAGAAAATTGTTATGATGTTAAAAAGTTGGGTTGATGATCTGCACCTTGACCTTATTTTGACCACTGGTGGCACTGGCCTGAGTCCACGAGATGTGACACCACAGGCAACTGCTGCAGTTCTTGATTATCAAGTGCCTGGCCTGGCTGAAGCGATGCGGGCTGCCAGCTTGAATAAAACCCCTAGAGCAATGCTGTCACGTGCCTTGACTGGAGTGCGTCAACAAACATTGATTATTAATCTTCCGGGCAGCCCCAAGGCGGTCAAGGAAAACTTTGAGGTGCTACTGCCAGTACTCCCTCATGCTTTGGCTAAATTAAAAGGAGATCCTGCTGATTGCGCAGTTAGCTAAGGCTAATAGCGTTTTGTTTTTATCTTTTAACTCACTGAAATTATATGATAAATTATTTTTTTATAGCTGTTTGAATTGACTGTAAACAATTGCTGTGGATAGCACTGTGTAAAACTCATCATTTGTTAAAAACAGCTCCCATGACAGCTTACTTTTTCCTCTTTGCATAAATTTTAAGCAGATATTTTAAGCTTAATTTGTGCAGAATATTCCCCCTTTTCAGCTTTTGAACAAGGCTTTAAGACATCCTGAATTGAAGGACTAAACGATGCGGATAACGCCTCTAAGTGAATTAAAGATGCGCCTTCAAGCGTTGCAGAAAATGATGCAGGCTGTGGACATTGCCGGGGCAATTCTACTTCAGAACAGTGACCTTTTTTATTTTACCGGTACGATTCAACGTGGTCTTCTCTATATTCCCGCCACTGGAGATCCGGCTTACCTGGTGATCAAAGATTATGGTCGTGCATGTAGAGAGTCTGAACTGCCTCAAATTATTAAAATTAGCAGTATTCGACAGCTTCCGGAACAATTGCAAAAAAACGGATTAAGGTCGCCACAACGCATTGGTCTGGAGTTGGATGTCCTGCCGGTGCAGCTATTTCAACGGTATCAGAAGCTTTTTCCCGTTGCTGAAATGAGCGATATCTCACCCCTTATTCGTAAGGTTCGAGCCATTAAGAGTGAATATGAACTTGGAATTATGACTGAGTGCGCCTCGATTGCGGACGAAACCTATGAACATGCCAAAAAGGTTATCGCTACTGGAACGACTGATCTTGAGGTTGCTGCAGAACTGGAGTGCTTCGCCAGAAAAGCAGGGCATCAGGGAATTATTCGTTTTAGAAGTTTTAACTCAGAGCTATATTTTGGCCATGTTTTCTCTGGGAGCGATGGGGCGGTTTCTACTTATCTGGATGCCCCCCTTGGCGGTTTAGGGCTGAGTCCAGCTGTAGGACAGGGTTCAGGCTATAAACCTATTGCCGCAGGTGAACCGATAATTATTGATTTTATCGTTGCCTTTGATGGCTATCTAGTTGATCAGACGAGAACCTTATCGATTGGACCGTTACCCGATTCTCTGCAACAGGCCTATGCTGACATGTTGAAAATTCAGGAAAAGCTCGGTGATATTGCTCGTCCCGGAGTTACTTGGGGTGAGATCTATCAACAATGTTATGGATTGGCAGAAAAGCTGGGTTATAAAGATAATTTTATGGGTGTGGTGGGTGCACAGGTATCATTCATCGGTCACGGGATCGGTATTGAAGTGGATGAATATCCTTTTATTGCCAAAGGTTTTGATGAACAAATTTTAGAAGAAAACATGACTTTTGCTTTTGAACCAAAGGCTGTTTTCTCCGGACTTGGTGCTGTCGGAGTTGAAAATACCTGGCGTGTCACTGCCGACGGGTTAAAAAAAATAACCTCTGCAGATGAAAGTTTATACCAGTTGTAGTTATTAAGCTACTGACAGCTGCTAATTGTGCTCATGCTCTCTAAGAGCTCGTTTCACTCTCGCCAATAGGCGTATTGGGTTGATGGGTTTGGCAATAAAATCAAAGAAGCCCATTTCCAGTAAATTGTATTCTTCTTCTGCAGTAGTTTTTGCTGAAAGGGCAATTACCGGGATATTGTCAATTTCACCGTTGGCTTGCAGAGCTTTGAACATTTCAATCCCATCCATGCGTGGCATGACGATATCGGTAACGATCAAATGTGGATGCAGTTGCGTAGCAACCTTCAGTCCTTCAGCGCCATTTCTGGCCTTGTAGATAGCATAACCTTCTTTTTTTAAGGCTGCCTCTGCAGCACTCAGAACAATCTCCTGATTATCTACCAAAAGAATATTCAGGGTATGCTCTTCCTTGTCAACGGGGATCTCAGTGAGATAGTGTTTTTTGATGGCTGTTTTAATTTCATCGGGGGTTGCCACACAGGGTGAAATACGCATTGCCAACTTAAACGAAAGGTCGCTTTGCAGTGCCATATCCAGGGGATTTGACATTGCGAGATAAAGTGTTTTGTTGTCTATTTTTAAGGGGAAAATCAGGTGGGCAAGTGCTGATTCCGTATCAATTTTATCAAGAACATCCTGAGGGAAACGATGCCGGGAGAATCTTTTAACATGGGGAAACCCAAACTGGGTAGAGAGTGCTTTAGCAATATCCTCTTCGAGGATCACTTCCATGTCTTCAAGAATTTTTCCAATTGGCTTGTTGGTGCCTTTTTGTCTTAGTAATGCTGTATCTAAATCATCTTGAGAGATAACTTCGTTATCAATCAGGATTTCACCCATTTTTTTTCTAGCCATTAGTTTCTCTCACGGTGACTATGTCATCAAAATAACAAACGAATTATCCCTCCCGGCAATTTGTTGGGATAATCACATTATATTTGTTTGTTGTCAATGGCAATATGCAGCAGCAAGGATTATGTAAATTCTAAAGACCGACGGATCGTCTCATTGATACTAATTCAGAACGTCTTGCATCTGGCTCAAGATCTCAACAGCCCCACCTGAAAAAGCAAAGTGCGGCGCTCTGATCTGTGGTTCGCGGGGGTTGATGCGTATTACGCTGGTTTTCTGGCTCTGTCCCAACTGTTCACTGAGATGGCGGATCGTCGGGATAGCTGATCCCGCTCCAATTTCAATGACAACCATTTTGTTGTTACTATTGTGTTGTAAAAACTCGTCAAAATTTTCTTCCTGAACGGCAGAGCGCTTTGATAACCACGAATAATCTCCAAACATCAAAATATTAGGTCTTGCTACGCGCTGGCATTGTGGGCATTTGGGAACATTCATTGAGCGCATGGTCGATTCATCAATGTCGTATTCAGTGTCATTTGGCCAGATATTGTGAGTACAGGGAACTGTACATTGCAGATGGTGGATTGAGCCATGAACTTCAAGAACCCGATTCTCAGAAAACCCGGCTTTTTGAAACTGTCCATCAACATTAGAGGTGGCGACAAAATAATCAAGTTCAAACTCTTTAATCCAGTCCTGCAGTATTCTAAAACCGGTGTGGGGGACAGTATTACGGTAGAGATTGGTCCGGTGGCCATAGAAACCCCAGCCAAAATGGGGATCATCATCAAAATGCTCGGGATTGGCGGCTTGGATAAAACTGAGGCCCAGGCGCTCATACATCGGATAGGAGTTCCAGAACCCCTGATTACCACGAAAGTCCGGTAGCCCCGAATCCACTCCCATGCCAGCTCCAGCAGTGATGACCAGGGCGTTGGCTTTGCGAATAACTTCGGCAGCTTCAGTGATGCGAGGATTGAACATGATTTGCCTCCAGATTCAAATGGCGACAGAAACAGGCGTTGGATTCAGAATGTCAGTGAGGTCTTTTGGAGTTAATTCTACCAAAAGTCCGCGGCGACCACCGTTAATAATCAATGTCTCCAGATTGCCAATGGTCTCTTCCATGTATATTGGCAGTGGTTGGCGGGTGCCAAAGGGGGAAATCCCCCCAGTTTGATAACCGGTCAGGGTGTCAGCTCTGTTGGCTGCACAGGGGGAAATCTTCTTGACCTTTAACTGCCGCGCCAAATGCTTAAGTGAAACTTCGCAATCGCCGTGCATCAGGACAATCAGCGGGCGCTGTTGCTCATCCTCCATGACCAGAGTCTTGATCACGTTATGTTCGTCAACCTGCAATTCTCGAGCACTGGTGCGAGTACCTCCTCTGTCCTCATATTTATATGGGCGGGGGAGAAATTTAACTTTGTGTTGTTTTAATAGTCTGATTGCTGGAGTTGCCGGGACTTTATCTCTTGCCATAAAAATCCTCTCAGTTAAGCACCCAGGAGATCGGAATAAAAGCGATACTGACAATAGTTATCAGGCTGAAGAAAATGGCGATCCCTTTAAATAGTTTTTCTGTTTTCCGTTGATCACGAATACTGACTGGCATGAACCAGCCGAGAGCTGCACCAGCAATTGCACCACCAAGGTGAGCCGCATTGTCAGCGCCGACAATAAAACCGAAAACAAAGGCCATGAGTGCCCACTGAAACATAAAATTGCGGCGTTGAATACCAATGCTTCCACCAACGCGGTGGTAATAACTCACTGAAAACCCGATTAAACCAAAGATAGCTCCAGAGGCACCAATAACAACGGTAACGGGGTGCCAGAATAGACCCGCAACCGTTGCAGCAATGGTTGCAAAAATATAAACAGTCAGTAACCGGGTCCAGCCTATTTCAGATTCCAGGAGTGGTCCGACTTGGTAGAGAACAACCATGTTAAAGCCCAGGTGAATCAGCCCGCCGTGGGTAAACGCATAAGTGATACAACGCCACCACTCGCCATTTTCCAGCACCATTGGCCAGTATTGCCCACCCCAATGAACCATCAGCCGGGGGGATGGATGCATGATTGCCTGCATACCCAAACCAAGCACCGTGCCGTGGAGAACCATCAGCGTGAAGAGAATCAAATTGGCATAAATAAGAATCTGTACAAGACTGTTGCCACGCAGTGATGATTTTAGAAAAAACTTCTGGCGGCGATAATTGGCACTCAAAATTGTGCTCCCACAGTAAGCATACGCATAAATTAGAAAAGATTCTTTAGCCAGCCCAACGCCACAAAGGTGCCGATGGACGAGCCGATGGATGAAAATAGAAACACCAGGAGAACTCTGGCCAGCCGGTTTTGCCACCACCCCTTAAATGTCATTAAATCTTCACCGACATGTTCCATATCCCGAACAGTTGGAGCGGCAACAAATGACTGTACCAGCCCAGTAACAAATCCGGCACCGATAGTCGGGTTAAGTGAAGTTATTGGGGCGGCAACAAAAGCACTGAGAATCGTTACCGGATGCCCAAGAGCTAATAGCGCTCCCAGTGCAGAAAAAAGGCCATTGGCAAGTACCCAGGCAGTGGCTGCATTGGCGAGTTGGTCACGATTGCCGAAAAAAAACCCTCCGATAAACAAGACCACCACAATACCCGGGATCAACCAGGGAATGAGTTTAGAAAAAGTTGTTTTTGGCGGAACAATGGATATTTCAGAAATTGTTTCAGGGCTGATTTCATCCCCTTGTAGCAGCTGGGTAATTCCTGGAAGGTGGGCAGCTCCAACAACGGCTAGGATCTTTTCACCCGGAGCATTGCGGATGTGATAGGCCATATAGGTGTCACGTTCATCAACCAGAATCTGCTTGACCGATGGCAACAGCTTCCCCATCTCATCAAGCATGCTTGACAGAGTATCGCTTTCGCGTAATTTTGCGAGTTCCTCTTCATCGAGTTCCTGTTTTTCGAACAAACTGCCGAACAGCGATGCCATGACTTTCATCTTGTTCCAGAGGCCAGTTTTCCGCCAGACCCGGAGTAGCGTGGTGCGTATATTCCGATCAATAAGTTCTACTTCCATCCCCCGTTCTTTTGCCGTCTGGGCTGCTGCCGCTAACTCTGCTCCCGGTTTAACCCCGGTATGTAAGCCCATCCGTTTTTGATATGATGACAGCGCCAGATTCGTGAGGAGAAAGGGGATCTGCTTTTTTTTGATAAGCTCTTTAAGATTGAGAGATTCCCACCCTTTTTTGTTAATCAGTGATTGGTAGCGTTGTGTATCTAACTCGACACAGACAGTATCGGGAACAACTTCATCGATAGTACGGATAACAGTATCAACCGAATCCTGTGAAATATGAGCAGTACCAACGAGAACAATTTCTTTATCATCAATCTGCAGCCGTATATATTCGCTGCTGATTGTCGGCAACTCTGTCAATTTTTCCCTCCGTGCAGTAAATGAAAATAAGTATTGGAAACTAACACAGTAAAACGATTTCTTGCTACAGTTTATGGTCTAAAAGCAAAAGAGCCCAGCTTTTTGCCGGACCCTTTTGGCATTGCAACTCTCCACCACTCCCGTGGGTCATTGGACTCACATCGAGTGTCAATAAGGTGGGAGCGGCTGTGAATCCATCAGGCGTCCCACCAAAGTTGTGGGCTGGCACACCGGATTCCTGAGTCGATCCCGAAGGTTTTACTATTCCGAGTGGACGTTCTGGCCTCACCTGAAGGGCAGAGAGTTAATCAGAATTAGTGTAGTATATGGGATTTATTGACTCCGGTCAGTAAAAATAATGTTAATGACATCAGCTCTTGAAATTATGGTAAATAGTGTTATTGTAACCATATGAGTAATCATTGATCAGTATTTTTTTTACTTTCACCAATAAAAGGAGAACAAATAATGCCCAAGCGTTTAGAAGTTTACAAATGTGAAATCTGCGGAAATATTGTTGAAGTGACTCACAGTGGTGCTGGTGCGCTGATTTGCTGTGGTAAAAACATGGAGCGCATGACTGAAAATACCACGGATGCAGCAACCGAGAAGCATGTCCCGGTCATTGAAGTGGCGGATGGTTCTGTGACTGTGAAGGTTGGTGACGTTGCTCACCCGATGGAAGAAAAACATTATATTGAGTGGATCGAAGTCTTGGTGGACGATAAAGTCTATCGTCAGTATTTGCAAGCTGGTCAACCTGCTGAAGCTACTTTTAATGTTGCCGCTGCTTCTGTTACCGCCCGCGCATATTGTAACCTGCATGGCTTATGGACCGCAAAAGCTTAAAGTTAATTTTTATAATGACAAAAAAATAGGTTGCCTCTTGGGCAACCTATTTTTTTGTCAACCAATTTCCAGCTACAACGTTGAACCTAGTAAGAGTACGGAGTCAATGGAAGTTTTTTTTAAATCTATAGAGCGTCAAGCTTATCGTTTAGCACAATTTTCCTGCAGAAATCATGACGATGCTCTTGATCTGGTTCAGGACGCAATGTGCAAATTTGTAGCAAAGTATGCGGAAAAACCGGAAGCAGAGTGGAAGGCTCTTTTTTATCGGATCCTGCAAAACAAAATACGTGACTTTTATCGTAAGGAGTCAGTTCGATCCCGTTGGAGAGTCTGGTTGGGAGGCGGTTCTGAAGAGGATAATGCTGATCCGCTGGAACAACTTGCTGATCCTAAAGGTCAAACTCCTGAACGGGAAACGGGCAATCAACAGGCCTTTGATCATTTGCAACGAGAACTGAAAAATCTATCTTTGAAACAACAGCAGGTTTTTCTGCTGCGTGCCTGGGAGGGGCTGAGTGTCAAAGAAACAGCCGTGGCAATGAGCTGCTCTGAAGGAACAATCAAAACTCACTATTTTCGTGCTACAGAATATTTAAGAAAAAAACTTGGAGATCATTGGCCATGAATAATGATAACGATAACTTCACAAAAAATATTTGCAGAGTATTGGATCAATCTTTAGACGATCTGGATGCTGTCACAGAGAATAAAGTGAGCCGTTTGAAATATCGTGCTCTGGATTCTGCGACACAAAAAAAGTCCTGGAAGTTTATCTGGGCTGGTGTCCCAATGACAGCAGTTCTATTGTTGATGGTGTTGTTTAATATGCCGGACACTCAACAATCTCAGATTGTTCTTCAGGATGTTGCTGAGTTTAATATATTAACTGATACGGAACCTCTTGATTTTTATGCTGAGGATATTGAATTTTATGAATGGTTGTCAGAGATTATGGAAAATGAGTTGGAGTTGTCTGGTCAGCATACCGCTGTGCCTGTTAATTCTGGGTCCGACTGTGCTTTTAGCGCAAGAACTAGACGCGACATCCTTACCCAGTCTGGAACTTATCGAGTTTCTGGGAGCATTCGAGGATGATGATGTTGGTTGGATTGATCCTCTTGAATTATTGTCTATGGACGGTACCGAGTTGGACAGACTCCAGGATGAAGAGGTGAGTCATGCAAAATAGAATGATTTTGAAACTAGGACTGGCCACCGCTACGTCAGCGATTATGGTACTGCTGCTGCTGAGCCCTCTTTGGGCTGGGGAGTTTTCTTCCTTAAATCAACAGCAACAGCGTGTATTACAGCGCCATGCAGAGAGTTGGAGTTTGTTCTCTGTTGAAACTCAGCAAATGCTGCAAAAGGGCGCCGATAAATGGTTGTCAATGACCCCCGTGCAGCGCAAACAGGCAAAGCAGCGGTTGCAAAAATGGCAAAAGTTGTCCCCTGCACAAAGGCAGAAAGCTCTGGATCGTTTCAAACATTTTGAGAAACTTACGCCACAGCAAAAGCAGCGGCTCCGTAGTGTGAGCACCAGGTTTCAGAAACTTCCTGTGAAAACCAGAAAACAGCTGAAACAACGCTGGCAGAAAATGCCCCCGGCGCAGAAACAAAAGTTTCGTCAAAATCTGAAAAATTCGACATTGGACTCGCAACATTCCTTTGACCAAAATTCTGGATTTGGAACGGATTCTGCTATGGGGTCTCCAAGTGGTGTAGAGGATGGACTTGATGACTTAGGTGGAATTGGTGGGTCGGATGGAATTGGTGGGTCGGATGGAATTGGTGGGTCGGATGGAATTGGTGGGTCGGATGGAATTGGTGGGTCGGATGGAATTGGTGGGTCGGATGGACCTGGTGGGTCGGATGGACCTGGTGG
>JASFYS010000225.1:0-16474 GCA_045047095.1 Desulfuromusa sp.
GTTGCAATTGCCAAAGGGATGGAGATGGATCGAATGAGAGAGGATATTCGTAAGGCACAGGATGAACTGGAGGGACGGAAGTTGATTGAAAGAGCCAAGGGTATCTTGATGGCTCAGGAAAAGCTCTGCGAAGATGATGCCTATAAAAAGATCCGGAAAATAAGTATGGATAAGGGGCGGCCGATGAAAGATATCGCTAAAGCAATTTTGTTGAATAGTGTCTGAGGAGCCCATGCTTGTCGCCCTTTGCCAGCAGCATTCAGATCTTAATGATGCCGATATTCAGCAAATTAAAAAAAATGCTGAATGCCTGGATAATATCGCGGAATTAATGAGGGCGGATATTTTTATAGATTGTTGTACCCGAGATCCTGATGTGGCTGTTGTGGTGGCTCAGGCACGACCCGCTTCGGTGAAATCTCTCTATTCGGGGTCGGTGGTTGGCAAGTTTGCCCATCGTAGTAAAGAACCTGCGGTGCTCAGGACATTGGAAATCGGGATGCCGACAATGGACATGAGCGGCGTGACCCAGGAAGATAAAAGTGTCCGCCAAAGTGTGTCACCGATTAAGAATTCTTCTGGAGATGTTATTGGTGCACTGATTGCCGAAAAAGATGTAACTGAAAGGGTGCGGGCAGAAAAGAAGCTGTCGGTTTTGACCCAAACAACGGAACAATTAATCGAAAGACGGGCTTTCCCAAGTACGGGAGATAACAGTCTTCCATACTATGTGACCGATGGAATTTTGATCTTCAGCCGTTCTGGAATCTGTACTTATGCCAACCCGGTTGCTGAGAAGGTTTATCGTAATCTGGGATACCTTGAACAACTGGAAGGCCTCAGTTTTTCCAACATGACTTTCCATGGGGTCGAATTTGACGACATTCTCTCAAAAAAGCAGATGACCCTCAATGATCTGGAGGTTGGAAATTATATTTTTAATATCAAATATACCTACGT
The DNA here is from genome assembly GCA_045047095.1 of Desulfuromusa sp. GTDB lineage: Bacteria > Desulfobacterota > Desulfuromonadia > Desulfuromonadales > Geopsychrobacteraceae > Desulfuromusa. The sequence continues at coordinate 961 of JASFYS010000225.1, forward strand.
AAAAAATAAAAATGAGAATTTTGCCGGGGTTGTCATGTTGATCAACGATGTGACAGATGTGAAGAATAAAGAAAAAGAACTGGTACTGAAGACGGTTGCAATCAGTGAAATTCATCACCGGGTCAAAAATAACTTGCAGACGATCGCAAGCCTTTTAAAACTGCAATGCCGCAGGATTGATGATGTTGCAGCAAAGGCTGCATTTAATGAAAGTATCAGTCAGGTTCTGAGTATTGCTGCAACCCACGAAATATTGGCTGAAGATTGCAAAGATGATGTCGATATCATGATCATGCTGCAGAAGATCAGAGCCAACACGGTGCAACATGGATTGCTTACGAACAAAGGGATCACCATTAATCTTAAAGGAGACTCTTTTCTGTGCGATTCTGATATGGCAACTTCTATTGCTCTGGTTGTCAATGAGATTACCCAGAACTGTCTGAAATACGCCTTTATCGGTAGAGATTCTGGGGTGATAGATATCGAAATATGCAAAGGGGCAATGTATTCGAATATCTCCATCATAGATAATGGGATTGGCTTTGATCTGGATAAAGATTCTTCAGAAAAGCTTGGGTTGCTGATTGTGCGGCGGATTGTAACGGAAAAGCTCAAAGGGAATTTATCGACAGAATCGAGTCAGAGTGGAACCAAAGTTTTGTTTGATTTTCCACTGAACAAGCTGAGTTCTGAGACTATGTAATGGATTTTGTCTTCCAGATAGTGGGAGATTTAAACAATAAACGTAATTATTTCGTGCACAACGGCGTGTACAGATAAGGCATCGCGGCCTGAGTTTGCATTCCCATTGTTTGCAATTTCAGGCTTTTTTTATCCGGACTCCGTGAGTAACCGGTGGATGAAAAGTGCAAGAGCTTGGATTGAATAAGCGATTCAATGACTTGTCCTATTCGCCGCTGGGGACTCACGGATTCAGGATTATGACGGGGCTGCGGTGAAAGAACAAATTCTTAGTGTTGGAATAGACATCGGGACAACAACAACCCAATTGGTGTTCAGCCAACTGACTTTGGAGAATACTGCATCCCTGATTTCGGTCCCACGGATAGAAATTATTGATAAAGAGGTGGTGTTTCGCAGTGACATTCATTTGACCCCTTTGCGGTCACAGCAAGAAATTGATGATAAAAAAATCCGGGAATTAATTGAGCAGGATTACCTTTCTGCAGGGATTAGACCAGAGCAAGTACAGACGGGAGCAGTCATCATCACTGGCGAGGCGGCCAGAAAACAGAATGCTGAATCAGTCTTGCAGGCCTTGAGTGGTCTGGCTGGGGAATTTGTGGTTGCCACAGCAGGACCGACATTGGAAGGGATTATTGCTGGCAAGGGAGCGGGAGCTAGTCAGGAATCAAAACAACGCGGGGCGACAATTGTCAATCTGGATATTGGGGGTGGCACCACAAATATTGCAGTCTTTAGAAATGGCGAAGTGATCGATACTGCCTGTCTCGATATCGGGGGACGCTTGATTCGGTTCCAGGATGAGCGAGGCGGTGTCAGCTATATTGCAGATAAACTTCGCAGTTTAACCCGTTCCATAAATTTGTCGGTGACGGAGAATCAACCATTGAACCGGACGGCAATCGATAATATCGCCAAGCGGATGGCCACTATTCTGGAAGAGATTCTTGGACTTGTACCATCATCACCACAATTGGCGATGATGCTTACAGATCATGATCTGCAGCGTGACTACCAAATTGATTATGTCTCGTTTTCGGGAGGAGTTGCTGACTGGATCCAGAATACCAATAACGGTGAAGATTTCCGCTATGGTGATATCGGGGTTGCTCTCGGTCGGGCGATTGCCAATTCAAAAATTCCTCGGCAACTGAAGATCCTTCCGGCCGTTGAGACGATTCGGGCAACAGTGGTCGGAGCAGGATCACACACCACCGGTATCAGTGGCAGTACTATTTCAGTTTCCCCCGGGGTCTTGCCGATGCAGAATATCCCGGTTCTGAAACTATCGACGGAGGACGAAGCTCTGCCGTTGGCACAATGGGGTGAAGCAATCCTTCGCAAAGTGCAGTGGTTTAATCTGGAGGGAGAAAAGCAGAACTTGGCTCTTGCGTTTAGTGGCCCTGACAATCTTGGCTTTACCGAGGTGACAACTCTGGCGCAGGAAGTTATTAAAGGGATGCAGGGGGTTCTCTGCAAAACCTGTCCGCTGGTGGTGGTGATTGAAAAAGACTTGGCAAAAGTGATGGGACAGACTCTACGAAGTCAATTGGGGTTTGAAAAAGATGTCATCTGTATTGATACGATTAAGGTTGAAAATGGTGACTATATCGATATTGGTCGGGAACTTGCCGATGGCAACGTTGTTCCTGTCATAGTCAAAACACTGGTATTTAACCATTGATAGGGTTGCAAAAAGTCCGCTCTGCTGTGTTGCAGCTTTTTTCCAGGACTTTGACATACTGTATGTATGCCTTCACCCCTGGAAAAACACTGTGCCTTGCTGGACGAAGTTTTCGTTTGGCCATTTCATGAAGAAGCAATTTTTAAAAACGTAAGTAAGGGATCCGCATGAAATTGAAAACGTTACTCTCCGGGATTGTGTACGAATTTAAAGATCTCAAAGAGGTTCTGGCGAAGGCCAATGAAGAGAAATCTGGTGATCGCCTGGCGGGGCTTGCTGCTGCTACGACCGCCGAAATGGTCGCAGCCAAAGAAGTTCTTGCCGACTTGACCCTGTCTGATCTGAGAAATCATCCGACGGTTCCTTACGAAAATGATGAGGTGACCCGCCTGGATCAGGATGCCGTCAACGAAAAAATCTATGCCGGGATTAAAACTTTAACCGTTGCCGAGTTCCGGGAATGGTTGCTCAGTCACAACACCTGTGGTGAAGATATTATCAGGATTTCAAGGGGTTTGACTTCTGAAATGGTTGCTGCAGTTGCCAAGTTAATGACTAACCTGGATTTGATCTATGCAGCGAATAAAATTAACATTCTGGCTCATTGCAACACCACCATCGGTGAGCCGGGTGTCCTTGCCTTTCGCTTACAACCGAATCATACAACTGATGATCTTGACGGCATCAGAATTTCCATCTTTGAAGGGTTAAGTTATGGATCTGGTGATGCTTTGATTGGTCTCAATCCGGTCAACGATACGGTGGAATCGCTATCCAACATCCTGCACATGTTTCAAGAGATCAAAGAAACCTACCAGATACCGACACAGAATTGTGTCTTGGGTCATGTGACTACGCAGATGGAAGCGGTTAAAAAAGGCGCCCCTGCTGATATGATTTTCCAAAGTATTGCCGGGAGTGAAAAGGGCAACACGGCCTTTGGTTTGAATGCTGCCGTGCTCGCGGAAGCCAGAGATCTGATGCTTAAAGAGGGGACAGCGACCGGACCAAATGTGATGTATTTTGAAACCGGTCAGGGAGCTGAACTTTCATCTGATGCCCACCATGGCGTCGACCAAGTAACCATGGAAGCCCGCTGTTACGGATTTGCCAAACATTTTGATCCATTCTTAGTCAATACGGTGGTTGGTTTTATTGGCCCGGAATATTTGTATGACAGTAAACAGGTGATTCGAGCAGGGCTGGAAGACTTGTTTATGGGGAAATTAACCGGGATTTCCATGGGGGTCGATGCTTGCTATACAAATCACATGAAGGCGGATCAGAACGATATCGAAAACTTGGCGGTTCTACTGGGAACAGCAGGGTGCAATTACTTGATAACTGTTCCGCAAGGGGACGATATTATGTTGAATTATCAGTCTCTTGGATACCATGAAGCGGCAGCCTTAAGAGAACTCCTCAATAAAAAACCGATTTCGGAATTTGCGTGTTGGCTGGAAAAGATGGGCATCTACGACAATGGACAGCTGAGCCAAATAGCCGGAGATGCATCACTATTTTTCAAAGGGTAACGTGCGCGGGGAAGAGTTTATGGCGGATATGGAAACTAAAATAAAGCAACTGATTGCGGATGTTCTCAGGGAAATGGGGCAGGAAAAGAGCATTTCACAGGAGAGTGCTCCCCAAACTTTGTCTGCCGCAGAGCCTCTGGTCGATCTGACGACTGAAAATTTAAGGGAACAACTGCTGGTTCCCGATCCATCCAACCGGGAAGCCTATCTAAAATTCAAAGGAGCGACCGCATCGCGTATTGGAATCTGGCGTACAGGTTCCAGGTATCTGACAAAATCATTACTTCGTTTCAGGGCTGATCATGCGATTGCGCAGGATGCTGTTTTTAATAATGTTTCTGAGGAATTCATAAGGGAGTGGGGTCTTCTTGAGATCAAGACCAAATGTACAGATAAGGATCAGTTTTTGACCCGTCCTGATTTGGGCAGACAGCTGGATACTGAAAACGCTGAATTGCTCAGAAAAAATTGTATGGATAAAGCCAAAGTGCAGATTTATGTCGCTGATGGATTGAGCTCGACAGCCGTGGAAAAGAATGCCAAAGATACCTATCTGGCTTTAGAGCAAGGGCTTGAAGGTCATGGTATCAAGGTCGGAACCCCATTTTTCCTCCGCTATGGTCGGGTTCCAGCTATGGATGCTGTGGCTGAAGTCCTGCATCCTGAAGTTACCGTAGTTTTGATTGGTGAACGGCCTGGATTGGCGACCGCAGAAAGTATGAGTTGTTATATGGCTTATAATGCATCGGTTGGTATGCCTGAAGCCAGACGGACGGTTGTATCCAATATCCACCGGGGGGGAGTTCCTGGGGTGGAAGCCGGAGCGCACATTGCCGATGTCGTGAAGAAAATGCTGGATCAAAAGGCCAGTGGCCTGGATTTGAAGAAATGATGGTTTGCCATCTGGGTTTTTGTGAGAGTACCGATAAACAACGGGAGAGGATAACGACGATGAAGGGTGATGCCCTGCGCGCCACAGTTTTGAGTATTAGAATCATCTCCAAGGTGACTCCTTCAATGGCACAGGAGTTCAATCTAAGTCGCGACCAGTACAGCCTTGGCTTGCTGACGGTTGATTGTGATGATGTTGGTTACACGGCTCTTGATGAAGCGACAAAAAAGGCTCAGGTTGAAGTGGCTTACGCTAAATCGTTCTATGCCGGTGCGGCCAACGCTAACACTAAATTGGCAGGGGAGTTTATCGGGATTCTTGCTGGACCAACCCCGGCGGAAGTTCATAGCGGCTTGAATGCAGCGGTCAGTTTTATTGAAAATGATGCAGCTTTTATCAGTGCCAACGATGATGATTCCATTGCCTACTATGCCCACTGTGTTTCGCGCTCTGGATCCTATCTTTCCACAATAGCCGGAGTTGAAGAGGGAACACCGTTAGCCTATTTAATTGCGCCCCCGATCGAAGCTATCTTTGCTCTGGATGCGGCTCTGAAGGCAGCTAATGTCAATATGGCAGAATTTTTCGCGCCGCCATCAGAAACCAACTTTGGTGGGGGCTTGCTGAGTGGCAGTCAAGCGTCGTGTATGGCTGCCTGTGAAGCCTTCGCTGCAGCGGTGCAAGCTGTCGCAGATAACCCAAAGGCGTATTAATATGAATGATGGCGTTGCAAAAAGTCCGCCCTACAGCGTTGCAGCATTTTTCCAGGATCTTGACCTGCCTTGTGCAGGCCTTCACCCCTGTAAAACCACTACGCCTTGTCGGATGAAATTTTTGCTTAGCCATCCAAAATTTATGCGAGTGCATTATGAATGATAAAGCTTTAGGGATCTTTGAAACAATCGGATTTGTTCCCGCACTGACCGGTGCCGACGCAGCGCTAAAATCTGCTGAGGTTGAACTTCTCGGCTGCCGCTATGTTGGATCGGGTCTGGTTTCAGTTCTGCTCTTGGGGGATGTCAGTTCGGTCAAGGTTGCGGTTGAATCAGGCTGCAGTGCAGCTGAGCAGGTCGGCTCGATCCAATGGCAGACCGTCATAGCTAGAACCGCAGAAGGATTGGATTCTGTTGTTGATGATGTTAAGCAAAAGGGTAAAAAGAATATTTCCAGAAGGGAACGTACTTCTAAACTGAGCCCAGGAAACAAGCCTCAAAAGAAGAGTGTTTCGAAAAAAAATATTCCTGAATTAAATCCGCAGAGGTTATCCGGCATGAGCGTCGTCAAGCTCAGAGAGTTGGCCAGAAAGTTTCCCGGAATAGCTCTTGAGCGGAGTCAAATCAGGTCGGCACGCAAAGATGAATTGATTGATGCAATTATCAGTGAATATCAGAAAAATAAGGAGTAAGTATTATGGCAGATAATGATTTAGCCTCAATCCAGGAAGCCAGAGACCTGGTTCGGAAAGCCCGTTCTGCTCAACTTGAATTTGCCAAGTTGAGTCAGGAGCAGGTCGATCAAGCGGTGCAGGCAATCGCCAAAGTTATGACCGCGATGGCCGAAGATCTGGCCAAGCTGGCTGTCGAGGAAACTGGATATGGAAACTGGGAGGACAAAAAGCAAAAGAATCTGCTGGCGTCCGAGAAACTTTATGAACGTATTCATTCCCTGAAAACGATCGGAGTTATTGCCGAAGATCGGGAGCAGAAAATCGATAAAATTGCCATTCCGGCAGGGGTTGTCGCGGCTCTTATTCCCTCAACAAATCCAACCTCAACCACCATTTATAAAGCCCTGATCGCACTCAAGGCGGGTAACGGTGTGGTTTTTAGTCCCCACCCCACGGCCACAAGCTGTATCGGTAAAACGGTTGCTATTATCCATCAGGTTCTCAAGGAACTACAGATCTCTGTGGATTTGGTGGGTGTGATGACTATCCCGACCCTTGAGGGAACCGGAGAATTAATGCAGCAGGCTGATTTGATCCTTGCAACGGGTGGACCTGCAATGGTGAAAGCTGCTTACAGTTCCGGGACTCCTGCTCTTGGAGTCGGACCAGGGAACACCCCGGTCTTTATCGAGAAGAGCGCAGATATCCAAGCTGCTGTTCGTCATATTATGGCAGGTAAAACCTTTGATTACGGTACTGTATGTTCTTCGGAGCAGGCTATTGTTGCTGAAGAACCAGTCGCAGCAGAGATTAAAAAAGCTCTGATTGCCGAAGGTTGTTATTTTCTTGAAGGGGCTGCTGCTGAAAAGGTCAAAGGCTTGATGACAGGCCCGAGGGGGAGTATGAACCCTGCTATTGTAGGGCAACCTGCAAGGGCATTGGCGCAGATGGCGGAGATTGAAATCCCACCTGGAACCAGGTTGTTGGTTTATGAGGAGCAGGGAGTTGGGCCAGGTTTCCCGTTCTCTTATGAAAAACTGACTTCGCTGCTCGGATTCTATACGGTTCGTGATTGGCGGGCAGCTGATAAACTTTGTACCCAGCTGCTCCAAAATGGAGGGCTTGGACACTCCATGGCTATTCATTCAAATAACCAGGAGATCATTCGTCATTTTGGTTTAACTCAACCGGTATCAAGGCTGTTGGTTAATACCCCCTCAACCCATGGCGCGGTTGGCCTCAGCACAAATCTTGATCCTTCTCTCACCTTGGGATGTGGACCGGTGGGAGGGAGTTCGACCACAGATAATATTGCGACTAAACATCTCTTTAATATTCGTTACGTAGCCTATGGTCTGGACAGTGCTTCGCAACAGCAGGCTGATGGTAATGATGTCGATATTGAGGCTATCAGTCGTCTGGTTTTCGAACAACTAAAAAAAATGAACTATGTCCCAGCTAATGTTTGAGAAAGATTTATCGGTAGTTAATTTTAAGCGCGTTCAATAACTGAAGGAGAAAACAATGGCAACATCAAGTGCAATAGGAATGGTAGAAACAAAGGGGTTTGTCGCCGCAGTAGAAGCAGCAGACGCTATGGTGAAGGCTGCTAACGTGACCCTGATTGGTAAGACCCAAGTTGGTACCGGGTTAGTCGCAATTCTGGTTCGTGGAGATGTTGGTGCAGTTAAGGCTGCTGCTGATGCCGGAGCTGCTGCTGCAGCAAAGGTTGGCGAAGTGGTCAGTGTGCACGTCATCCCCAGACCTCATGATGAGGTGGAGCTTCTGCTACCGAAATTGAAAGGGTAGCCTGGATGACGCTGGAATAAGGGTAGATGGCAGCAAAACCGGGACTGTCCCGGGCTTTTGTGACGCGAACCACCGCAGTTTCATAGCCCGTAAACATCCGGGACAGCCCCCGATAAGGCTGGGGACAGTCCCGAGTTTACTACAATTTTACTGGTAAAAAAACTAAAGGAGAAACACTCATGGCCGTATCAAGTGCGTTAGGAATGGTGGAAACAAGAGGGTTTGTTGCAGCACTGGAAGCCGCAGATGCCATGGTAAAGGCTGCCAACGTAACCCTGATTGGCAAAACTCAGGTGGGTAGTGGATTGGTGGCAATTCTGGTTCGTGGTGATGTCGGTGCAGTGAAGGCTGCGACCGATGCAGGGGCTGCAGCTGCCGCTAAAATTGGGGAAGTGGTCAGTGTCCATGTTATTCCACGACCGCATGATGAAATTGAGTTGATCCTGCCTGGTAAAGGGAATAAGTGATCGAAAAAATTATCACGGAATCTTTTTTAAGAAAGAGTTTTTTACAAGAGATTCCTGACACTTTTTACCTTCGTGAAGATCAGATTCTGACCCCTGCGGGGGCTCAATTTCTTAGTGACAGGAAAGTCAAGGTTCTCAGTGGAGAAGCTTCCGCAGCTGAAGACAATGACTCTGTACAGAGATATGTCGCTGTTGCGGATGGCACCACCTATGCGGTGAAGCCGGAGCATTTGACCCAGTTGACAGGAAATCGGTTGATTCCAAAAGATCATCCTCTGATTGTTTTTCGTGGTTGGTTGGATCGATTGCAGGCGGAAATCCTGCTGCTACAGAAGCAGATGATTCACAGCGGACATGGATCCCTGAGTCAAAACCTGGGAGAATTGTTGAATCGAGTGAGGGCAATCCTGCGGGCTGAAGTGGTTGATGAAAAACTGGAACCCTGTGGTTTTCTTGGTCTTAGTGAAGCAGAAATCAGGGATCACTCACATCATCCACAGAAATATTTTGGTCTGGAACATCTTGAGATTGCGGCAGAAATGGATCCCACTGTTCTTGCTCTGAACCGTCTCAGAACCTTGGTGAGAGGAGCTGAACTCTCGGCAGTGACTGCCTTTTCTGCTACTGGTGGAGTTGAGCGGACTGATATTATTCAGGCCTTGAATCGATTGAGTAGTGTGGTTTACATGATGATGCTTAAAGCGGTTCAGAAAACAGATGTCTCTGGAGAAGGTATGGATAGTCAAATTGTCGATGAGGTTGTTGCCAAGGTTATGGCTCAATTCGATGCAACAGAAAATGTCATTCCAGTCGAGTTATCTGCACGCCATGTCCATCTGAGTGCTGACGCTGTGCAGAAACTGTTTGGGAAAGAGTTGACCCCGGTTCGAGAACTATCACAGCCGGGGCAATATTTGAGTCAGGAAAGGGTTCGGCTCATCGGTTCTGCTGGCAAGTTTGAAAATGTTGCTATCCTTGGCCCTGCCAGAGGAAAAACCCAGGTGGAGATTTCTGCAACTGATGCGCGGGTGCTTGGTCTCAATCCCCCAACTCGTCAGTCAGGGGACACCGATGGCTCTGCTGGTCTACAGATCGCCACGGAGAGGGATACTCTGACGATAGAGGAAGGCTTGATCGTCGCAGCACGTCATGTGCATATGCATCCGGATGATGCTACCCGGTTGGGAGTTAAGGATAAAGATCTGGTTTGCATTCGGGTTGGCGATCTCAGAGCGATGGTTTTTGAAAAGGTTCTGGTGCGGGTCAATGAGAATTACCGACTTGCCATGCATATTGATTTTGATGAAGGGAATGCCTGTGGCTGGGTTCCTGGAATGACCGGTCAGTTACTCCTTGACCACAGCTAGGAAAGATTTTGCCGATGGCAATTAATGATTTAGTGCAGACAATCGTCCGGGAAGTTTTGAAGCAGCTGCAGGACTCTACAGCCCGTCAGCAGGTTCTGATATTGGCACGTGAGGATGATGCCAAGGTTGCACCGGTGTTACAGCGTTTAGAGCAGAGCGACAAAACTGTTTTCTGGGATCCGACAAACGATATTGTTGCTCCTATACGGACAATCATCCCCTTCCTATCCTGTAGTCAGATGGCGGATTTGGCTCTGGGGAGAACCACTGGACCGCTACTGAAAAAAGCACTGGATCTGTTGCTCAGAGGAAAAACCGTTGAGGTGTTTGAATTTGAATACCTGCAATTCGGCAAAACTGCACCGGAATCCCTCTATCAACTATACGTATCCTACGAGGAAACCCTCCGTGGTTTTGGTCTGCAACGATTTGCCGCAGAAAATAAAAATATTGCTCGATTGAGTCGCCGATTGGTAACTGAAAGGGATGTTATCGAAGCACACCAACGGGGTATTTCCGTCTTACGAATTTTAGCTGATGCGCAAATAACCCCCCTTGCTCTAGATTGTGCCAGAGAACGTGGAATTCAACTTCAAAAAACTAAAGAGGTGAAATAAATGATTATCGGCAATGTGGTTGGTAATGTGTGGGCGACCAGAAAGAATGATTCTCTGACTGGGCTGAAATTAATGATAGTTCAGCGGCTGGATGTTTGCCGCAATGAAGAAAAAGAGAGTTTTGTCGCTGCGGATCTGGTGGGCGCGGGAATTGGAGAACGGGTTCTGGTTGCCACCGGCAGCGCAGCACGCCAGGCGGAGGAGATGCAGAATGCTCTGGTCGATGCGACGATCATCGGGATTATTGACGAAATTGATGTCCCGGGTAAAAACTGAAAATTTTGTATCCGAACTCAATGGAAATAGTGGCTTGAGAGGTAAAATATGGCAAAGCAGTTGGTCGGTCGTGACAATGTTGAAGAATTTATCTGTCACGAAGAAAAGAAGCTCTATGTCGGGCAGACACTGATTTTGACTCCCGGAGCAAAGGATTATCTCCAGGAAAAAAGTATTGCTGTCGTTTATGGTGAGCAACCAGCAATAGAAGCAAAACCGCTACAGAATCCTTCAGGGTCTTCCGGATCTGACTTGAACAGCAGAATTCAGCAACTGCTGAAAAGCGATTTTTCTATCACTGACAGCGCTCTTATCACGGACGTCACGCAAAAGGTCATGGAAAAGCTGGAGAAGCTTAAGTAATGGAGTCTTGGGTTGTCGATAACGATCTGCTCAAGAAGATTATTTGCGAGGTTGTTGCAGAGCAGACCCAACTCCAGCGAGACCACTTTGTGAAGAAGGTGGATTTGCTAAGTGGTGTGATTTCAGTCCGTGCCGCGGAAGTAAAGCCCAAGCCTTTCGATACCGGTAAGGCTGGTGACGAGGTTTATCTGACCGATCTGTTTTCTCTTAAGGAAAGTCCTCGGCTTGGATGCGGGATTATGGAGATGAAAGCCTCCTGTTTTGACTGGGTTCTCAACTACGATGAAATTGACTATGTGATTGAGGGTAAACTTGAAGTCATCATTGATGGCAAAAAGATCGTTGGTGAAGCTGGGGATACTATCCTTATTCCAAAGAATACGGCTATACAGTTCAGTGTCCCGGATTTTGCCAGATTTCTTTATGTGACCTATCCCGCAGATTGGGAAGCACAAAAGTGAAAATAATTTGTAACTATTCAAGAAGATCGAAGACCTTTTTTGACAGGATAAAAATCTGCTAAAGTCGGCTGAAAATCAAAGATCGGAAAACGGTTTTTAGGGTTAAGATTTAACCTCAGATTTTATCCTGTTGATCCGGTCAGAGTTTTTTGAGGTTGTTACCAAAGAGCACCATCGGGTCGTTAGTTTTAAGTTACTCAGAAGTTACAGTCATTTAGGAACTGGGAATGAGCATGCAAATTGCTGAAAAAATAAAGAGCGCTGGTGTCGTTGGAGCTGGTGGGGGTGGTTTTCCAACCCATATCAAGGCGCAATCGCAGGTGGAATATGTTCTGGTCAACGGTGCCGAGTGTGAACCCTTGATTCACAAGGATGTTGAGTTGATGACGCATCGGTGCGCGGATATTCTGGAGGGTTTACGTTTGCTGATGGCGGCGACTGGAGCCACTCGGGGTATTGTTGGGATTAAGAAGAAAAATAGTCGCGCCGTACAGGTGTTTCGTGATGCCCTTGAAGGGACAAATCTTGAAGTGCTGGAACTTGGGGATTTCTATCCTGCGGGTGATGAATACGAACTTGTGCAGCTGGCAACCGGCAGACTGATTCCCCCCGGGGGAATTCCTCTCGATGTCGGTTGTGTTGTCTCCAATGTTGAAACCCTGTTCAATATCAGTAGGGCAGCAAAGGATTTGCCCGTAACCCATAAATTTGTCAGCGTTGCCGGTCTGGTTCATAACCCGAAATCATTCTGGGTGCCGATTGGCACCAGTTATCGTGATCTCCTGAATTTTGCCGGTGGAACGACGGAGAGCGATATTGTCCTATTGATCAGTGGAATTCTGATGGGAGGGATGAGTTCTGATCTTGATGAGGTGGTGACGAAAACCTGTGCCGGGCTGATTGTTCTACCGAGTAATCATTATCTGGTTTCAAGAAAAAACCGCTCAGCTGAGCAGATGAATCGAATCGGAAAATCGGCCTGTGATCAATGTACCGCCTGCACGGAAATCTGCCCCCGCTACCTGCTTGGCTATGATGTCCAACCCCATAAGGTGATGCGGTCACTTGGATTTACCACCAGCGGCGCTGCGTACTGGAACCAGTTTGCGACATATTGCTGTTCCTGTGGGCTCTGTACCCTTTATGCGTGTCCTGAAGACTTGTTCCCTCGGGAAGCCTGTGAACAGGCTAAAAGCACGATGCGTGAGACCGGCAACTCTTATCGGCAGGAAAAAGCCCCTAAAATACATTCGATGAAAGATTATCGCCGGGTGCCAACGAAATCCTTGTTAAGGCGGTTACGGATTGCAAAATATGAAGTTCCTACTCCACTTATGGATGGGTTCCCAGTCCCGCAAAAAGTCCGTGTCTTGCTGCAGCAACACGCCGGGAAACCAGCTGCCCCGGTAGTAAGAATTGGTGCAATCGTGCAGGTCAATGATCTGCTTGCTGATTCACCGAAGGAAAGTTTGGGGGCCAGGATACATGCCCCTATCGCCGGCCAAGTTTCAGAGGTGACAGATAAACATATCAGCATCGTTGCTGATGCAGTGGTTAAATCAGGAGGAGAAACAGTATGAATGCCATTGGCTTAATTGAGCTTTCCAGTATTGCGGCCGGTATGCAGTCCGCAGACATGATGCTTAAAACATCCTCCATCGAACTGATCCTTTCCCGGACAATTTGTTCCGGTAAATATATGGTTCTGATTGGCGGTGATGTCGCATCTGTTCAGGCTGCTGTTGCCGTTGTCAATGAGGATCTTGACGAATCAATTATTGATACATTTGTTATTCCCAGTGTTCATCCTGATATTTTCCCGGCTCTCAGCGGAACAAATACCCCGCCTGAACTGGAAGCACTTGGTATTCTGGAATCCTTTTCTGTAGCCTCCCTCATTGAAGGTGCGGATGAAGCCTGCAAAGCGGCCGATGTTCAGTTGATTGAAATTCGCCTGGCAATGGCTTTAGGTGGCAAGGCTTTCTGTACCCTGACTGGAGATGTGGCCGCAGTGACCAGTGCTGTTGAAACAGGAGCACAAAAAATTGGGGAAAAAGGGATGTTGGTGAATAAGGTTGTCATTCCCAATGCCCGTCCAGAGTTGTTGAATGAAATAGTTTGATGGCATCGCAAACAGTCCGACCCACGGTGTTGTCGTGATTTTTCAAGACCTTGACATACAACATGTATGTCTTCACCCTTGAAAATCACTACGCCTTGTGGGGCGCAATTTTTGCTTAGCCATCTGATTCATTTTTGCGATGGCATCCTGGATTAGGAAGTAACTTTTCTCTATTTTTTTACTGAGATTATTTTGTTAATGAAGTTTACAGGTCGCTTATTATGAGTCTGGATACTCTGGGATTAGTCGAAAGTCGTACCATTGCTGCTGGTATTTTCTTGGCGGACAAGATGGTTAAAGCTGCCGATATTACCTTGGTCAAAGCTTCAACTATCTGTGCCGGGCGCTATTTTATCCAGGTTTCTGGAACCCGTTCAGCCGTTGAGACTGCAGTTGCCAGTGCCGAAGACTCAGACTATTCTCTGGTTGGCAGCTTCGTTATTTCCAATGTTCACCCTGACCTGTTGCAAGGGGTTGGTCGCTGTCGGGATATCCCCGCTGGTGACGCTCTCGGGGTGGTGGAATGCAAGACTGTTTCAGCTGGCGTTATTGCTGCTGATCAAGCTCTGAAAAAAGCCTCGGTTCAACTTGCTCGCTTGGTGATTGGTCAAGGTATCTCGGGTAAATCATATTTTTTTCTCAACGGAGAGATTGCAGAAGTTACAGAAGCTGTTGCTGCGGCAAGGCAGGCTCTTGACAGGTATCTTCTGGAAACGGTTATCATTCCTGCTCCTGACCCAACTATCATTGCTGCGTTAACAAACAAGGCAAGGTAATTGCTGAAAAGAATATTGATTGGCGATTTTCTTACATTTTTAAAGGAGGCTCAAGGTGTTATTTGGAAAAAAGCCTGGTTATGATCCTGATTACGACTTGAAGCTTGATGAATCGCTTGCCCAAAACAAATACCCGGGTGAGAAGCTGGCGGCGGCGCGTGCAGCCAAGCATACCTCGCTTTGTGCGCAAGTATGCACACCGGAAGTCTGGGCCAAATATAAAGATGTGGCCAGTAGTGGTCCCGCCAAGTGGACGCTGGCGCGGGCAATCAACACGGGTGTCATGTATCCTGATAGTTTCGTTGGCTGTCATGCTGGTGATCGGGAATCTTACGATGATTTCAGAGATTTTTTCTATCCGGTCATTGAAAAATACCACACCGGGTTCTCGATGGAAAAGGGAAGTCCTCCAAAGGGAACTCCCTCTGAACGGATGGATCCTGCCAGAATCACAGTTGATCTGAGTGACAGCGCTAAGCAAAAGATCGCTTCGACCCGGATCAGGATTGCCCGCAATCTGTCGATGTTTCCGTTGAATCCGGGGGGTTCACGTGAAAGCCGCGAAGAAGTTGCAGATCTGATGGCCAAAGTCTATGCGCGAATTCCGATCGATTCTGATCTTGCAGGGGTGTTTTTTTTGCATGCCAATATCTCTGATACAGAGCGGCAAGCATTGATCGATGATCACTTTCTCTTTCGCGGTAAAGATCGGATGCAGGCGGCTAGCGGCTACCACGAGCACTGGCCCTATGGCCGCGGTGTCTATTTGAACAAGGCAAAGACTTTCATCAACTGGGTGAATGAAGGCGACCATCTCAGAATTATTTCGATGGAGATGGGTGGCGACGTAAAGGCTGTTTTCGAGCGTCTGAGTGCCGGGGCGAAAGTCATTGAGGAGGGCGTAAAAGCTATTACCGGGGTTGACGAAGCATTTATGATGCACCCGAAATTTGGCGCGGTGACCTGTTGTCCTTCCAATATAGGAACGGGAATGCGTGGCAGCGTGCATATCATGGTTCCAAAGTTGATCAAAGCGATCGGGTTCGAGGC